>JAMDCS010000145.1 GCA_023488835.1 Candidatus Bathyarchaeota archaeon | reverse complement strand
AGAGCGAGTTTTTCTTGACAATTTGTCCATAAATCCTCCAAAATCAAAGCTTTGCTTAACTATCACATTATGATTTTTTGCTTTTGTGACTGCTTCTCGCCTTTTCTTGTTGAACCTTCTTCTTTCAGGAAGAAAAATGCAGGAAGACAGGTTTCTTCCAATCAGCTTAGCCTCAGAACGGAATAGAGCGTAGAGGTCTTCTTCTGAAGGAGCACTATGATACATTGAAGGAATAGCCTTGTAAACTATTTTTTTAATTCCTTGACTTTGGCAGTGATTTTTCAGCTCCTCAAAAATGCTAAGCATTAAGGGCGCAGTCATATCGTAACCTGATAAAATTCCGCCATACGTTAAGCCAGCATGACTGTACAAAACGTCACCAACTATGTTGGCAGGCATTAAAGCTACTAATTGATCATCGCGATGGAATAGCAGAGAATGGTCCACAAATCGGTCACAATGGTAATCCATATAGTTTCTTAATAAGAGGAAGGTAGCGTTTTTTGAAGCTGACACAAAGTTATCCCAAACCGCCGCAAGTTGCGGCTTGTAAACTGAAGCACACGCAGTGCTTTCAGGTTGATTTTTGCTTAAGGGTTCAAGAATAGTCATATCATTTCTTCACCTGCGATGAAGGGTCTTTATCGGGGTAACAAAGAATTTTATCGGTTAAAGGCTTAAGACAGCCGTAAAAACCCTATCAACTCTTATGAAGGATACACCAATAAACTATATTTGCATTTTGCTCTTGCTTAGAATACTTGCGCAATTATGCTAGTTGCTTGACTTCTCTGTCTGTCACAAAAGCAAGCTCGTGGCTTTACCCGTAATATTATTTGCGCTAATTCGTCGTTTGTATATGCTTGCGCTAAAAGAGATAGTGTGTGCAATTTGTGGTGGGGCTGGAGAGATTTGAACTCTCGTCTATAGCGCCCGAGGCTACAAGCCTGGACCAAGCTAGCCGACAGCCCCATTTATCAGCAGGTGATTTGCCCGCTTTTTGGTGGGTTCATAGATTAATGCTGGTTTAGGCTTTAAACTTTAGCGGTTAACTTTTTGTTTTAAAATATGTTGGTATACTTCTCGCCATGAACGGGGGATGGGTCTGTATAATAAAAGGGTTGAAGCCGCCATCAGCATGCTTTTATTGACGTGGCAACTATCCAATAACAAAACCACTCGTTGCGAAGGCAAACAGGATGGCTGAACTCAGAACCCAAGAACAACAACTACTCTCCGCGCTGGAAACACTCGGCGGAACAGCAACCGTAGAACAACTAATCCAAGCCTGCGGAATCCAAGACACAGCCGTCATGCGCAATGCCTTAACACTTCAAGAAAAAAACTTTCTCTTGATCCGCGCGAAAATCCAAAACATCATCAAACTAACCCCTGAAGGCGAGCAGTATGCGAAAGATGGCGTGCCTGAACGCAACCTCATCCTTGCAACCGCACAGCTCGGCGGAAGTGCAGACCTAAAAAAAGCTGCAGAAAAAGCAGGACTCGAAGAGCAGTTCGTTCAGATTGCGCTTGGATGGGTAATAAGGAAAAAATGGGCAACCTACACCCCACAAAACAACACCCTCCGAATCACCGAGGCGCTTTTGCATCAAACAACCATTCCAGAAGGTTGCGACGAAACCCTGCTAAAACACCTGCAGAGCAAAAAGCAGGAGCCCCAAGAAGACCTCAGCCCAGAACTTCAACAAGCAACTGAACAACTCAAAAAACGAAAACTCCTCACCATCGAACCCAAAACCACCCGCACCCTCCAAATTACCTCCGTGGGAAAAAAAGCCGTTGCCGAAAACAAGATAGCGCCACAAGAAATCACCCAACTAACACCCGAACTCATAATCACAGGCAAATGGCACACCGCAAAACTCCAAAAATACAACATCGAAGCGCCCGTGGCAAAAACTTGGGCTGGAAAAAAACATCCGTACTTACAATTTCTCGATGAGGTCAGGGCTAAACTGGTTCAGTTGGGCTTTAAAGAGATGACTGGAACAAGCGTTGAATCCAGCTTCTTTAATTTTGACTCTCTCTATGTGCCGCAGGACCACCCAGCACGCGAACCCTCAGATATTTACTACGTCAAAGACCCGCAGTGCGGAGAATTAACCAAACATGCCAAAGCACTCGAACACGTAAAAGAAGCCCATGAAAACGGCTGGAAAACAGGCTCCACAGGTTGGGGATACAAATACTCGCTTGCAACCGCTCAACGCTTGATTCTCCGCGGACATGGCACATGCCTGAGCGCCCGAACCCTTGAAGCTGGAAACTTTGAAGTTCCAAGTAAACACTTCTCCATCGCACGCGTCTATCGACCCGAAATAACTGATAAAACCCACCTCTCAGAATTCAACCAAGTTGAAGGCATCGTAATCGACAAAAACCTTAACCTGAAAGACTTGCTTGGAGTTTTAGGCAAGTTCGCCATGGAAATTGCTGGAGCAGACAAAATCCGCTTCAAACCCGACTACTTCCCCTTCACTGAACCCAGCGTGGAACTCAGCGCCTACAAGGAAGGCTATGGTTGGGTAGAATTTGGCGGTTCAGGAATCTTCCGTCCCGAAGTCACTATGCCGTTGGGCGTTAAAGAGCCTGTGATCGCTTGGGGTTTGGGTGTGGACCGCTTGTTTATGATGCGTGCAGGCATCGAGGATATCCGCATGATTTTTAGCCAAGACCTCGGTTGGCTGAGGAAAAAACAGGTGACCTAAATGCCCACAATCGATGTAGATTACCCTGAACTTGAGCGTTTGCTGAATGTGCAGTTGAACGGTGACATGGCGAAGCTCGACGACATTCTTGCTTACGTCAAAGCGGAAGTGAAGGCGTTCAACGAAAAAGAGGGTACCGTCAGCATCGAAATGAAGGATACTAATCGCCCTGACCTTTGGAGCGTTGAAGGCTTAAGCCGTGCATTGCAGGGCTACTTAAACCATTCAAAAGGGATAAAACAGTATTCTGTTGGCAAGTCAGCCATAGAAGTCAACGTTAACCCCCAACTATACAGTATTCGCCCCTACATTTGCTGTTCAGTAATCAAAGACATCCACCTCTCCGACAGCGTCATCAAAGGCATAATGCACCTGCAAGACAAACTCGACCAAACGCATGGTCGAAGCCGCCAAAAAACATCCATCGGCATTTACAATCTGGACCTCATTAAGCCGCCGATTGAGTACACCGCTGTCAAGCCAGAGGAAGTAAAATTTGTTCCCTTAGGCTTTGGCGAAAAAATGAGTTTAGACGACATCCTTGACCGACACCCAAAAGGCGTCGAGTATGGACAAATTGTCAAGAAAAACTCGCTCTACCCCATGCTGTTTGACAGCGAAGGCAAAGTGCTCTCGTTCCCGCCAATCATCAACTCCAATGATTTAGGCAAGATTACCGAGGAATCAAGGAATTTACTTGTTGAAGTCACAGGAACCCTGCATAAAACTGTTCTAAACACGCTTAACTTGGTTACTTTGGCGTTGATTGACCGCGGAGGAAAAGCCTACGGTGCAACAGTTCATTACCCAGAAAAATCCGATTATACCGAAGGAACAGTTGTTACTCCAAACTTTGACAATAAACGCTTTAACTTAAGCGTCGAGGACACAAACCGTCTTTTAGGGTTAAAGTTGTCGGCTAAGGAGATTTCTGATCTGCTGCTTACCGCTGGATTGGACGTTGAAAAGGTGTCTGGCGACTGCTTAACCGTGCTGGTTCCATGCTACCGTGTCGATGTCATGCATCAAGTGGACATAATCGAAGATGTCGCCATCGCATACGGCTACAACAACATCGAACCATTATGGCGTGAACTGGCAACAACTGGCGCCGCAAAACCCGACCAACGCTTCATCGACATCGCCCGTGAACTTATGGTTGGGTTAGGCTACCAAGAAACCCTCAACACCACACTAACCAATCAAGAAAACCTCTTCCAAAAAATGAACACAGAGCCAGCCAAACTAATCGAACTATCCAACCCCAAAATAGTAACCATGACCTGCCTCCGCAACTGGCTTCTGCCCAGTCTCATGGAGTTCCTGAGCATTAACCAGTCCGTGGAGTTTCCCCAAAAAATCTTTGAACTGGGCAAAGTAACCTTGCCAGATGAAACCAAGGAAACCCGAACACGCGACGAAGATTGGCTATCAGCAGTAACTACTCATCCAAACGCGAACTTCAGCGAAATCAAATCTGCCCTAGACTCGTTTATGGGCAATTTCGGGGTTGAATGGAAAATAAAAGAAACCGCTCATCCAAGCTTTATCGAGGGCAGAGTAGGCAAAGTTATTGTTGGCGGCATGGAGGTTGGCGTTGTGGGTGAAGTTAATCCTTTGGTACTTGAAGCGTGGAAACTGGAGAACCCTGCGGCTGCTTTCGAGATTAATTTCCAGAAAATTCTTGAAAGTAAACTAAACACAAAATAATTTTTTGGCTGTTTTCATGGCTAAAAAAGAAGAAATCGAAAATTCTCAGCCAGAAATATCCCAAAGTACGGATTTTTCAAGGTAACCCGTTTAGGTATAAGTTGTACGTTTTAGGGTAGTGCTTGCAGTCCAGCTTCCCTGAAGTGATTATCAAAACTGAATGTCGCTGAAACTGAAAGCTCTCTCATTAAGGCAAAACTCGCGCAATCAGTAAAACTCCATGACTTACGTTCAGACTTTCGGAAGATGATGAGTGCTTTTTCAAACAAATCTTCATTTATCCAGAATACTCGAATGCTCTTACTCTTGTTGACCTTGTCAATGAACGCTGATGCTGAAACCAGACCTCTTCTTGAACGCAACAGTGTAAGTGTTTCATCTAGTATGTAATCGGTAGTTATGGAAACGCCATGTTTTCCAGAAGCTATTTGCGGAAGAAACTTGCAGGCTGCCCCATGGTTCACATCGTCTTCTACTTCGAGTGCATACCAAGCGCTGGTATCTACAAAAATCATGCTTTTTCCCCATAAAGGTATTTGTCGTGGTCTTCTGAACCGCGATCTACCTTTCCGGTTCGCTTGGAACTAGGGGGACTTGTGAAGATGGGATCATTTGGATTAACGTTGCCTTCTATAGTAGCCTTAACTGCTTCACGAACAACCTCTTTGATGCTCTTTGAGTTTTTTTTAGCATATTCTTCAAGAAGCTTGTGCTCAGCTTCAGTTAAGGTTGTTTGAATAACTTTCATTTTACATCTCACATCTTAAATGAACAATGTGACATTAAAGATTTAAAATTTTCGTTATGTTAAGTTAATGATTTAGAACCATGAGAGTGTTCCGTTTTTCCGCGCCATTTTTAGGCACCAAGAATAGATGCCGTAGCCTAATGGTACGATGATTGCGCACATTAACGTTAAAACCAACAGGTCAGGCAGAATCATCGGTATTGTCCAGCCTGTGAGCATGAGGCGAATGGTGGTAAAGAAGTAGTATTGCGGAACCACATATGATATTGCTTGCAGGGCGGCTGGCATGACTTGTGGCGGAAAGAGGACGTTGCCAAAGAGGCTGGTAGCGATGGTTATGAGGGCTGTTACTGGGTCGCCCTGTTTGGTTAAAATCAGGATCCCCGCGCCAATCATGCTAAAGCCGATGAACGTGCCGATGCCCAATGCCAAAACGATTATCGTTCCTAAGATGTTAATGCTTAATGCGACGTGGAAGACGAAGACGCCGATGGCAAGATAAATCACCACTACCGCGGTGCTCCAGATAAAGCCCCAAAGCGAGCTACCGACTATGAA
Organism: Candidatus Bathyarchaeota archaeon; assembly: GCA_023488835.1. Next base: position 3,131 of record JAMDCS010000145.1, on the reverse strand, counting down.
CGTTGTTAGGCGTGTGGGTGAGACGAGGACTTCTTCGAGCGCCCACGGGTTGATGGTTTTCTGGACCAAGGTTAGGGCTTGATTTAGGTAAGTACTGAAGGCTAAGCCGATGACTAGGTATGTGGTTAGGTTCATGTTGTACATTTGCAGTACGCTTTGGCTGGTTGCGCTGGAGCCCAAGTATGCGAAGGATAATGCGCCGAAAAGGGCGGTCATGACGAGTATGAGGATGTTGGTTTTGTATGTTGAGAAGCTAATCATATCCCGCTTCATGAAATACCAGATTTTCTCAAGCTCAACCCACACAGCCATACATTCATGCCCTCCTGGTCAATTCAATAAAGGCGTCTTCAAGCGTTGGCTCTTCCCTTTTGAAATTCACAAGCTTAATCTTTCGTTCGAATAGGAAATCAAAAACCAAGGGCAACTGGTCAACGTTTTTCAGTTCCAGGCACAAGCCCTTTTGATTGGGCAGTAACTCCTCGCTGTTTTCAGTTATGGTGATTACGCCTTGCAGGGACCGCAGGTTTTCTATTTGTTGGGGCTTTATGCCTTCTACAATGAGGAAAATTTGTTCTTCTTTCTTGATTTTGTCTCGCAGCGCATTTGGGGTGTCTTGAGCGATGAGTTTGCCTCGGTTGAGGATGCCGATTTTGGTGCAGATTTGGGCTGCTTCTTCGATGTGGTGGGTGGTGTAGAGGACGGTTTTGCCGGTTTCTTTGACGGTGTTTTGGATGAATTCTCTGATGTTTCTCGATGACGCGGCGTCTAGATTTGTGGTGGGTTCGTCTAGAAGCAGGATGGGCGGGTCAGGCAGCAGGGTTCTTGCGAGGGCAAGTTTGCGTTTCATTCCCCCCGAATACTTCTGGTATAAATCGTAGGTGCTGTTTTCTAAACCAACGAGGTTTAGGACTCCGAGGATGCGCTCTTGGCGTTTTCGTCTAGGCACGTTGTATATTGCAGCGAAGAATTCCAAGTTGCGGTAGCCGCTGAGTCTCCAGAAAAAACCTCTTTCGCCGACGCTGAAAAGCGTACCCAGCGACTGCTTCACCTGCATTTGCTGTTTAATTATGTCGTATCCGTTGAGGGTGGCGGTTCCTTGGTCTGGCGGCAACAGGGTGCAGAGGATTTTGACGAGGGTTGTTTTTCCTGCTCCGTTGGGTCCGAGGAGCCCGAAGAGTTCGCCTTTTTTAATATTTAGGTTGAGGTTGTCGATGGCGTTGAGGGATTGGGTTTTACGGTTGAACAGGCTGGTGTTTGGGGTTTTGGTTTTGAATGTTTTTGTCAAATTTATTGTTTGGATGGCATACTCGTTTTGCAACCACAAACCCCCTTTCAGAATCATTAATTTTATGGAGTTTGTTTGAGAAAAATTTCTTATTGATTCTGTTAGCGTTAACGCGGCAATTAAGTATTTCTACTAAGAATCAGCCGTGGTTTTTTCTATTAGCCGCTCATTTAAGGGAAGCTTAAGGCAGGCTGCTAATGTGTACCCCGAGAAAATTTTATAAGAATCCCCTGGTCTCACAGCTTCGTATGTTTCGCTTCGTAGCCTTTCTGAGGGGAATCAACGTTGGCGGACACATCGTTGTTAAAGAAAAACTCAAAGAAGCCTTCACTTCAATGGGTTTCCAAAACGTTTCCACCTACAAGCAAAGCGGAAACGTAATTTTCAAAACCGACACGGCGAACCCTCAAGAAATTAGGGCTAAAACCGAAACCAAACTCCACAGCACCTTAGGCTATGAAGTCGCCGTTTTCGTGCGCACAATCCCCCAACTCAAAAGCATAATCAACCTTGACCCGTTTAAAGGACAAGAAAAGGAAGGCGCAAGTTTTCTGGTGACTTTTCTATCAATAGCACCCTCCAACTTTCCGTTGCAGTTGCCCCTAACGATTCCAAAATCCACTGCTCAGGTAATTTCGGCGAAGGGCACGGAAGTTTTCAGTGTGACACATGACGGCGGCGAAGGCGCGTTGCCTAATCCTTTTTTGGAGTTAAAGCTGAAATTGAAAGCGACTACCCGAAACATGAATATAATTAGAGAAATCGTTGAAAAGTATGCTTAAAAGTTAGATTTTTTCGCTCTCTGGCACTGGGACAGCGCGGATGGTGTTTCTCTCAAAATTGGTTGGTGTAATGTAAGGGGAGACCACGCTGACAGTTATGTTATCGTTTTTTAGTTCTTCTCTCGCAGTCAAACTCAAAACTGCTAATCCGCGCTTTATTGAAGCATAGGGCCCGTTGTTAGGCAAGGTCATAAACTCCACCGCAGAGCTTATGTTGATTATTGTGCTTCCCCCATGCTTTCTCATAAAAAGGATTACTTGTTGCATGGCGACTACTGGCCCAACTAAGTCCAAATCGAAGACGTAATGAAACGTGTCAACATCGATTTTCTCAGCTAATGCATCGTATCCCCATACCCGCATTGTTGACAAGAATGTCGATTTTGCCAAATCGGTCAGTAACTTCGTTAACCATCCTTTTGACTTCGAAAACCTTAGACATTTCAGCGGCGACTGCGATGGAGTTGGGAATCTCTGTTGAAAGTTTTTCTAATTTTTCTTTTGAACGTGAAACAAGGGCTACTTTGGCACCCATTTTTGAAAGCAGTTTCGCGGTTGACAGTCCTATCCCATATGAAGCTCCAGTAACAATTGCTGTCTTGTCTTTTACTTTCATGAAAAATCCTTCAATTTACTTTGGGTTAGTTAAGCAGAAACTACCTGTTTCCTCTAAACAGACAGCCCAAGAGGTATAAAAAAATTCTTCGCAGATGCCCTGCCCCAAATACTGCCCCTATTTTTGCTCATTTTGTTATAGCATGTTCTTATAACTCCGCACCACCCATTTGTTGCATCGGTGTCAGCGTTTGCTAGGTCTCATTGAGCCTTTGAAAGTGAAGAGTTACACTCTTAGGAACCGTATCGTGTTGCCGCCTATGCAGACGGGCAGAGCAAGTTTTGAAGGCGCCGTAACCAACAAGCTCATTAACTTTTACGTCCGACGCTCATCCCACTTAGGTTTGCCCATTGTTGAGCACTCATATGTTTCGCCAACTGGCAAGATAGGACCCAAACAACTAGCAATCCACGATGACTCTTCAATTAGCGGTTTTGAGAAGCTT
>JAMDCS010000109.1 GCA_023488835.1 Candidatus Bathyarchaeota archaeon | reverse complement strand
AAACCGTCAGCCGCAACAATATACTTTGCACTGGCTGTTGAAGCATCAAACTTGTAGCCGGGACTACTGTATGGGTCAGCGATTAAGATAGAGCCCGATTTGCCTTCTAAACCATTTGCATCAGTTACGGAAACATAGACTTGCACAAACTCGTTTTCCACTGCATAGGGAAACTTTAGCGTTAAGTTCTGTCCTGAGACTTCGATGTTGGTATCATTTTCTAAAGTGACGATTTCTCCGTTGATTGATATGTTGAAGCTGCCAGTTGGCGCTATGGTCCAAGTGTAATTATATGGTGACGTGCCGTTGAAGGCTTGAGCTGTGAAAGTCTTTGAAGTGTTGACGCCAAGTTGGAAACTGCTTCCGTCTGGCGATATTGAAACACCTAAGCGGTCTGACCCGCTTGGGCTAGAGTTATTTGCTGTAGAAAAAACAGCATAAGAAGTGGCGAGGCTAACCAAAATAACGATTGTAAGGATAGCCCCGAATAATTTTTTACGTGAAGATTTTGAGGGAATATTTGATTCCAAGTTGATTCGCCTTAAAAGAAAAAAGCAAAAAGGGAGAACCAAGCGCAGGGCGAAAAAACTGGCGCTAACGTGAAGGTGATGGCGCGTTGGCTTCCCATAGGAAAAAAGAAAAAGGCGAGAACATTACGGCGTAATAAATTATCTTTTTTCTATTGTGGGTAGACTTGGCAGATTGGATGTCATTCGAACACTTCAAGCCGAGAACTTGAACTTCTGCGCTACCCACACGCCTACTTATTAGCTAAAAGTAACATCAACACTACAGGCTTTTTAAGTCAAAAAGGGGGGGTATTTAATGCAAAAAGCCCAGATTAGGGTGAGTAATGAAGCTAAATGGTCCAGGTCTTAAGAAGTTCATCCATCTCATCCCTCTTATCTTTTAGTTGGTCATCCTTTCTCTCCCTGATCCATTCGACTGCGCCTATAACGGTAGCCAAAACTAAAATGACAAAAGGGCTTCCAATTTGAGAGGTTAGGTTTAGGTAATTCACAGCTGTCAACCAAGCTGAAGGAAGCCCAACAAGACTGACTAAAATCACATTCATCTCTTGTAATAGCGCTTGGTGCTCAAGTTTTATTTTTTCCATTCTAACTTGAATCGAGACTTCGCTTTTCGTCATTTGTTACGCCTTGTTAGAATTAGCAACAAACCAATTGCAATGAAAGCAAGTGCAATAACAAACGAATACTGAGGTGGTCCCAAAGGATAACCACTAGGAATAGTTAAAGCAAGAAATCCATAAATCACTAACAGAAAGCCAATGATAAGTCTAACAAGGCTGAAAGCACTCTCTGACCTTCGTTGTTTTCGTGGCATCGCTTAAACGCTCTTTCAACTTTCTAATCACCTCATACTGTTAAATGCTTTTTCCAAGATTTCGCAAGGTTGCACATCTGTAAAGAAAAAAAAGGAAGATTAGAAGCGTAAATCGATAGATTCAAAGCCACTAATCGGCACAATATCGAAGCCTAATTTGTTTAGTTGCTGACGCATACTATCCAAGTAGTCTGACGTCTGACGTTCAGCGAAAGTATCTTGAGTTGTCATCAGCTTCAATTTTGCTTTCTGCAAATAACCCTCTTCTGCAAGTTCGCCTTTCTCAGGTGCAGACACACCCTCAAAAAAGCCTTCATGTACAGCAGCGTTATTGTCTTTTAACCATATCTGTTGAGCTTCAGCAAGTATCTCTTCCTGTGTTGGTAAACGTCTTTTTGGCTTATCTTCAAGTATTGGTGAGTTCTCAGACGTCATAAGTTCAGCTATCATTTTATCCTCAGCTTCTTTGACAGCCTTCTCGATTTCAGATTTAACCGTCTCTTTCTTTACGATCCGCACCCGCTTAGACTTCTTAGCTTCTTTATCCTTGATTGTGACATCGCAGGGTTCCTTAGAAGCCAATCTACATAGTTGCTCGATGGTTTCTTGCTGAGATTTAGGCATGTCAACATAAGGGATATCAAATTTATTCGGGTCTTGAATGTACGCATCGATATTCGGTGCTACCTGTGCAATCCTTGTTAAATCCTGAATGCGTGATTGTTCTGAACGCTTAGAAAAGACTTCTTTCGCCTTAGCCAGGGGATTAAAACGCCCTTTTCCTTTGCCACTTTTATGACCGCTACCGCTTCGCCTAGAATTGCCGCCGTAACCGCCGCCTCTGTTATTAGTTCCATAACTCAATGTTGTTTCCTCAATAGAAAAAAGAAGGCGAAAGAAAACGCGGGCGGTGACGGAATGGCATCTTATGGTGGCTAATTGAGTTGGACCCAAGCGCCTAATAGAAAAAAGAAAACCAATCAAGAATGCTTGGAGGTAGCTGCTTTTTCGACTTTTTCGCTCTCCAGCTTCTTTAAGAGATTAGCAAGGCTCACGTCGTCTTCCTGCTCATATATCGCAAGAATCTCAGAGCTAATGTGAACGACGTTTTCTCTATAGCGAAAACAGAAATTCATCAATAACTGCCCTAGCCGGGTGTCTGGTTGCATTTTCCACAGTTCACCGATGGCAGCCAAGATTTTATCGATCCGCGCAGGGTCTCGTGGTTTATAGTTCTTTGCCATTTCCTCGATCAGTTTTAACGCTTCTGGTGGAAGTTGATCCTCTTTCTTAGGTTTCGGTTTCCTTTTTTCAGTCAAGGTCGCGCCTCAGTTTATGGGTTTTGGGGAACAGGGTTTCTTTCTCTGAGGTAATCGCCTATAATTTGTCTGTTTACTTCTTGGATGGTTTCGAGTCTTCTATCCTTTCTTTCCTGCTCTAATTCTTCGAACATCTCATCAGAGACGGACATCATGAAGCGCTTCATATTATTTGCCATTGTTCTAAGCACCTATAGATATATTTAAGTACTTGTGAATATATAAGTATTTGCAAGCACCAACAGGTATCTACAGATATCAACTTAGTGCTTGTTACCCCTTGGAGAAATAAAAATGTCCGAACCATCAGAAAAAGGAAAAGACGAATTGTTAGTATCCGACGAGTTTTATCATGAAATAGAAAAATACGCCAAGCAAACTGGAAAGACACCAAAAGAGTTCATGGAAGACGCTACTAAGAACTACCTGCAGGAACTCAAGAAGGTATATCCCAACAAAACGCCGAAAGAAGAAGCAGCAGCAAGTAGAGTCCTATGCCCTTCTGGATGTGGAACCGCCCTTGAAAAGCGAAAATTCGTTGAGATATTTGCAACACAGCCGGAATCAACGGAAGACCTTTACTGCCCTAAATGTCATTTACGCTGGATGTCTGAGCAACATTCTGATCTCTTGGAAACTGGACGTACAAAGACTGAAGTGAACATCCCCGGTGGCGAAATGGTCTTGCTTCAACAACTCGCAAAAGCTCAGGGAAAAGACGTAAACCAAATCATCAGCCAAATCATCAGTGAAAAAATCCTAGAAGACAAAGGAGAGCCCTTGATCTTTGAAGAAAACGGAGTAACCTATGAGCGGCTATCAATTGACTTGCCCAAAACAGTGTCAGACTTCTATCGATACATTGCGCACTCAAAGGGCAAAGACGACCTAATGGAAACCTTGATAACGTTTGATCTAATCGACCATCTGAACAGTCAGATACAAGGCATAACTCCAGAGTCTCTGAAGGACCTCTTCAATCTAGATTCAGGTCTAACAGACATGGCAAATAGAGAAGATAAAATCTTTAAAGATTAGTCTCCCTCTCTCCTTTCTTTATTTTGTTATTTCTTTTTCCTAATGATTACCGCTGCAAGTATTATTGCCATGGCAATTATTAGCGCTGCGATTATCCATGTATAGTCGATAGAACTTTGTAATGCCTCAGGGGTTGGAGTGGCTGGAGGCGCTAGCAGATTTGCATATACTGTGGCTTTGCTCATTTCTGTGCCCCCATAGGTTTCATATGAGGTTATTGTTATTGGGATGTTATCAACGTCGACAGTAGCGCCGCCATTCTGTATTGTGAAAAACAAAGTTTCATCTTGCCCCGGTGCTAACGTTTCTGTTGTGTCTGGGATGCCTTGGATAATAACTGGACTTGAACTGCGTACGGTTATTCTAGCTGAGCTTTCAACGGTTGAGTTCTGCAGTAAATAAACGGCTAAGATAGCTTGGCTGCTTGAGTTAATGTCGATTGTTTTGGCGCCGTTGTCTTTCCAATAGGCATGTACGATAACGTCACTGATCGAAGGACGCTCAACAATTTGCCCATAAACTGGAACTATGCAAAGTGATATCAGCACTAAAGCTACAAGAACCCCTATTTTCCTCAAACTGACGCCCTCGTTAGCCTTTTTGGAGTCTACTAATATATAACGATTATCGCTTGGCTGGCTACCCTTTTTTTAATTTTCTTTTCACTGTTATATAATACGCTTTTTAAAGGCATGGACAGAGAAGCGATTTCTATGTGTAAATAGCCATGCCTAAGCAGCCGTTTTTAGCAAAGGGTTTTGGCACTACGCAAGGTTCATTATTATTTCCACGATTTTTGCCAGCCACCTGAATGGTGACGGAATCGCTGAACTAAGTGCCTCAGCGATGATGCCTGTAACTATGCTTGTAATTGCACTAATTATGGCCATCAACTCCTTTTCCATAGCTCACTATTCTTAGTTGAGTGAACGCTTTTATAATAAAACCCTTATTGTTTGTCTTCTTTCCTACAAGTATCCTGACCCTTGGTTCAGTGGAAGACGATAAGACACTTCATTAAGACTTTGGTAGTCTGGAATTAGGGGATTCTCGCTAATTGACAGAAATGTGGGGTGGGGTAACCAGGGGATTATCCGGGGAGTGCTATAGGGGGTATCCCTTGTATCTGTTGTATGCACTTATCCAAAAAGCATCCTAACAATGGGAAGACGATACTATTTTTCATATATTTACAGAGTAATATAGTCAGCTTGAATCTATGGCTATATGTGAATTAGTCTCACGAGGTTAATTCTATCAGTTACTATATATATTATTAACATTAAACACGTTAATTATCTTCTATGGGCTGCGTCCACATCTTTTCACTGCTGCATCTCCTCGCATAGTTAGCGAGTAGTACGCTCTCTTTCCCTTTCCTACTCTAGTTACCCATCTTTTACGCATCATTTCTTGAAGCGCTCTAACTATTGACGACGAGTGTTTTTCGAGTTGTTCACTTAGGTCACTTGGGGTAAGTCTTCCCTTGCTGAGCTCACTCATTATTGTTTGTTCAAGTTGCGTGGGAACCAAAGTCTCGGTTTCTTCTTCAAGAACATGGACGGGCGTCACTGTTTTTGAGCCTGCATCGATGGCTTTCTGAAGGGCAGAATATGTCCTTTCCAGCATTTGGAATGTATTGGGCGCGGACACATTCAGGATTGCCCTGATAGTCTCGGTAGGGAGAATTGCTCTAATCATTTCGTTTGTAGCTTTCTCATTCTGGCATACTTGGGAAACTCCAAGATAAGCCCTAGAGAGAATGATATTCTCAGCGTCTGTTAATTTGGCTACGCCATTGTACTTTTCCACAGTGGAAAATCGCTTAACGGATGACGCTACTGTATCTTTGATTGATTCTCCAAAGGTGTATGTCAACGAAATTATTCCCTGTTTTCCTTGGAACCATGCTTGATTTCCATCGAAGAAGTCCGAGAGCAAGGTGTCAGAAGGTACCTTGTCTAGCTCATCAATGCTGAAGACAAGACACTGACCACTCTCTTCGAGGTACCTGATAAGAATATCTACCGCGTGCCTCGTATCGGTTTCAGTTGACGCAAGGATTGACTCGATATCAGGTTTGTGTAATTGCCCCACGAGCCACTTTACTCCTTTCTCAGAGGCGTCAGAAGCTAAACCTAACGGTGGAAAAACTATGCTTGCCACTTCGGTCATCTTACCCGCTACCCAAGGAGCATACTTCTTGATTCCTTCCTTCAGCGTGTTTTCTCTTCTTTTGAATGTAGAGATATCCAATATTCCGGAGAGCACAGATCTGAAGAAGACATCGTTTAGCTCTTTTATGTTTGAAGCGGTGTTGGCGCCTTTCACAGTTATTGTAATTGGAATAATCGGGTCTTCGGCTGTTTCTTCTATGGCCTGCAGCAGGACACCTTGTATGGCTGCTGTCTTTCCTACACCTCGGGGTCCGTACACTGATGTTGTGCGTCTTTGAGTGACAATTTTAGGTGTTTGTTTTGCGGCGAAATCGTCAATGTCTCTATAAAGAAGACCGAACAACTCGTCCTCGTAGGAGAGTAGGTTCCGCGTCATGAATTGCTGTGCTGCAATAAGCTCCTTGGATGGCGGCATAATTAACCTAATTCATGTTAACGATATATAAGACTTCGCCAATGAATAACATTCAAGGATATAGGGGGTAGCTCCCTCAGTAGCTCCATTTTTACCCTTCTCGGGGTTGCTGTGATCCTAACATAGGTACCGAATTGAGCCATTTAGGCAATCCTTCACGTGTGACTGTCTCCCAAGTCAAAATGCTTTATCCTTTTATAATTCAGTTCTTGGAAATATGGAAAGACGGGCCACATCATTATTTAGTTGATTTGCGCAAAACGAGCCCCACCACTTAACACCAAATCTTTTAAAAGTATATGACATTGTATCAATCGCTGGCTGTAATAAGCCAATAATTAGCGCGTTTTCGCTATGAATGTACTTCAGAGCAAGAATAAACTTAGCGCATGTTTCAGCACAAACCCCGCTTCCGGGAAACCTCGGAGGACACAACAAACCTTTTGAGTTTGATGGAGCCAGCAGGGGGAAGACCCTGCACCTCCAGTCTGTTGCTTTCTGCTGTTCTCTTTGTCGCTGCAAAAGAAAAATAATCAAAAAACAGATCGAATGTAATATGAAGTATTCAAGCGGAACGCAAACAAGAATATAACCAGGTTATAAAAACAAAATTGTGCTCAGTGCACAAAAAACTTTCCCGAAAAATATGGCAATGCCATAAAATAGAAGACTCCCACGCCCATTTACCACATTGTGGTAAAATCAAATATACCAATGGTATAAAATCAAATTGTAACACCTGTCACAAAATAACCATTTAAGAAAATATTACAATGTAATAAAATTGAAGACCACTTTTAAAACGTTTTATTTACACCATTGGCGTAAAATCAACTAATCAACGGCATTGACAGAGAAAAATTAACGCCGTTAAGAAAGGTTATACAACCGGGTTGTATAAACAAAACTCTCATCGAAATGTTACAGGTGTAACAGAATAGATGTCTTCAAACCTTCTGTGCCATTGGCACAAAAAGGAAGTCTACTTTTAAAACTACGTTTTATTTGCACCATTCGAGTGAAATCAACTAATCAACGGCATTGAGAAGAGAATATACCCTTGGGTATAAAATAGAAGACTCCCATGCCCATTTTACACCAATGGTGTACGATTCCATGATAGAACTAGTCAACCGGGTTGACAGAGAAAAAGTAACACTGTTAACAAAAGGTTATTTCAAGCCGCCCTTTAAATAGGGATCGTTAACATTGTAAATTCTATTAAGGGTTTGCACTCAAGAAGTAAAAAGCCGAAAGGAAGGTGTCGAACGCCTAACCGATCAGTCAGGCTTCAACGAGAAAAAGAAGCCCTTACTCGTGTCTGTGGCTGCAATTTGGCCTTTAAGCGCCATTTCGAGCAATATTCCCCGAGCTGTCGTCCAAGTGACAGACAACTTCCAAGCCACATACCCCACCGACACCGGCTTCCCATACTCTTTTAGAGCTTCAAGGACTTTTGCTTCGCTTTCTTTTGCCCCAACTATTTTTTCCATTTGTTTATTCCTCATACAATAGAAAAAAGCATTTTGCGCCATTGACGCATTTCAAACCTTCCTCAAGGTTTCGTAGCGTATTTTCTTTTTTCTATTAGGCACAGTGGCGCCCTCGAAAGAGCAGTTAGGGGTGTTGGGAAGGGGCGACCGGGCGCTGGGTGCCTACAAAAGAAGTGAATACAATTGGAAAAAAGAAAACAAGTAGCTATAAAAATTAGCGGCGAGAAAACAGCCGTAACCAGCACCCTTGAGAAAATTGAGCGCTTATTTCCTATTGCTGTCGTGAGCTCTTTTCGCGATAACGATAATGGCGATGGCGTTCACGTGTTTTTAACTGTACCGGCAGAGGAGGCTTAGCTGTTGTCTGGTTGCTGCAATCATCTCAACTTCAGCGTTTCCTTCGAAAGGAAAACCCTCAACGGATACCTCCCACCAAAAAAACCAGAGCCACCAGAACCACCCAAAAAACCGACTAAATGCTGCGAATGCAGACTCTATAATAAATTTAAGCGAATTTGCAGACTCGACGAACATAAGACTACCCCTGAAACCACTGCTTGTAATCAAGCAATAAACATCCTCGAAACACGAAGGGCATATTAAGTTGTCAGAAAAACGAGAGCCCAATATCTCAGACATTCCGATACAAAAAGAGGAAGCATGGTTAGAAGAACCAACAATGCCAAAAAAAGAGGACTACCAAAACCCCGAAAACTATGAGTTCGCAATGGGAGAATATAAACAGAAAATATCGGCTTATACTGCTAGGGTTCAATGGAGAAAAGAACGCAAAGCCCTAGAAGAAACCAAAGGTGTCTGTTACCCAACCTATAACTATTTTGTGGCTTTAGACGATTATGGTAGACCAGAAGAACCATTTAAACCCGCCAAAGTTGCTATATGGCTAAATGAACATGACCACTTCAAAGCAGACGAAAAAACGGACATGCTATATTTTGGCGATCCAGAAACTGGTAAGTGGACCAAAGAAGGCGAGACACAACTTAAAAAAATCGTTACTAAAATCCTTGGCGAAAATGATAAAGAATGTCACTATAGGAACATACTGCACAGCCTAAAAAGTCTAAGTTATAGTGAAATCCAATTTAGCAAAAAAATAGCTTGTGAAAATGGATTATTAGACGTTGAAACCCAAACACTAACACAATTTAGCCTAGATGAAATGGCATTCTACCAAATACCAGTAAACTTCAACAAAGACACATCTAAAGAGAAACTTAGTAATTGGCTTGAATTTCTTAAACAGATTGCTAACTCTGATGATATACCATTACTTCAAGAATGGTTTGGTTATTGCTTTTTAC
>JAMDCS010000044.1 GCA_023488835.1 Candidatus Bathyarchaeota archaeon | reverse complement strand
ACCGAAGCCCAACAAATCTCGGAACCATTTCGCAGTACTCGTCATATGGTTTCCCGTATTGTTGCCGTAGCCAAGGCTCTTCACTGAAGGGAATAATGAAAAACAAGAAAATGGCAAATGCCCCAGTAACTAAAGCCAGAAATGATGAGGTTACTATTATTAAGCCAATATACAGAATTATGAAACCTACATATTGGGGGTTTCGAGTGTAACGGTAAGGTCCTTCGGTTATTATTTTTCCTTTCTCGCCAAGACTCTGCTGTGCAGTAAGCGTTCTTGTTCCCCAAAGGTCAATTCCTAATCCAACCAAAAAGAAAAAGGCTCCAAGAATAAAGCGGGTCCAATGAAAATAACCTAAGGATTGAAAATCTAAGATCCCAACCAACGGAACCCCAAACATAACAATGGTGAAGAGGGTCCAGCTGACAAATTGTTGCCACGAATCTTTCTTTGGCGGTGGCCAGATGCGAGATTTTGGAAAGAATATGCTGATTGCTATGGTTAATAAGAGTAAGATGTCGGCGGCGAGAACGATACCCATCACTGCTAAACTCATGGGCTGTGAATTGAAGGATTAGGTGTAAATAGTTTTTGGAAGTAACGCCGTTTCTATCAAGCGTTACTAACGATTAATTGAGATGCCATATCTACTTCTTGTGCGGTTGTCCATCTGTCAAGGCTCAAGCGTAATGCTCAGGCTTTTTCAAGACCAACAATGTAAGGCATGTTTTCAGTTCCTGCACATCAAAAAACTGTTTCACTAACTGTTTCAGACAATAATTATATCGCCTGTTGACTAGTAGAATAACAAGGCGAAAAAATATGGAAAGAGATTATGATAGAGGAAAGTTTCCAACAGCAATTATCGCCATTGTCGTTGCAGTGATAATAGTCGCTGTCATAGTCATGGCAGTTTTCGCCTACTTAGCATCTACAAACCCCTACTATGGATACGGAAATGGATATTACGGCGGATATGGAATGATGGGCGGCTTCGGAGGCTACTCAATGCTCTTTATGATACCAATAGGACTAATCGTGCTGGTCATAATAGGCTACGTCATATGGCGTGGTTGTGGCTGGGGAGGAGGCTGCGGCGGAGACCACTATGGACACTATGGCCACTACGCATCAGATGAAGAAAAAGAGAGCGCTATGGAGATACTGCGGCGACGATACGCTAAGGGAGAAATAAGTAAAGAGCAATACGAACAAATGAAAAAAGACGTTATAACATAGCAACTATCAGAGCAAAAAATCATCCTTTAGAAAAACCAGCTAAACCGAATATTATGGAAGTTGATGTTGGTTGGCAAGATTAGATATTGGCTTTAGAGCGCCTGACTTTACTCTTCCTTCAAGCACTGGCGAGAACATTTCGCTTTTGCAATTCATTGGAAAAAAGTATGTTGTTATATTTTTTTACCCAATGGATGAATCTCCCGTATGCTCAAGAGAGGCAGAGGCTTTTAGAGATAAATACGAGACTTTCAAAAAATTGGGTGCAGAGGTATTAGGTATAAGTTCGCAAAGTGCGGAGTCTCACAAGTCATTTTCTAACCATCATAACCTACCTTATTTTCTCTTAAGTGACACAAATAATAATGTTAGAAGGCTTTACGGTGTATCTTCTACTTTAGGCATTGTGCCAAAAAGAGTGACTTTTGTCATCGACAAGGAAGGCATTATCAAGTACATATTTTCATCTCAGTTCCAGCCTGCCAAGCACGCAGAACAAACTTTACTCGTGCTAAAGAGCAAGAGTTAGCCAAAAGTTAAAAGTTTATCTGACCATTCGACGATTTCAAGCATATCCTTCAACGTTGCAATTGGGCAGAAATTACTCTCTTCTTTTTGTCTATTTTTCATGCAAGTCCCGCAAGCAAGAAGTTCACCCTTGTTATCAACGAATGATTGAAGCTGTTCTCTCACAGGGAATCTTTCGCTTTTGATATCTTCAGCTTCAACGCCCTTATTCACCAAGAAAACCCTCACCGCATGATTACCCTTCAAGGCAACGTTTGCAAACCGAAACGCAGTCCAAACTTCCTCAGCATCGTTAGTGCTTAACACTATACCAATTTTCATTAAAACCAACCCTCCTTAGGTTCTCTTAAATACTCGTCTAACTTCTTTGAGCTTTTCGCCCAATATTTCTATGTCATCAATGTTGCCGAGCCCTTTTTGGTGGGCTGTTCTTATGTGGCTTATTTCGTGGGGGTCGATTCCCATGATGCGTGCGGTTGTGGCGTCGGTTGCGACGGGGTCTTTGCCTGCGATTATTAGGTCCATTTTGACAGGTGTTCCGTCGGTTGGTCCTTTGCCTTCCATTGCGACGAAGCCGTCGATTACGGTTAGGTTGGGTTTTAGGACGGCGTTTATGTCTACTACGACTTTGTTTATGCCCTTGGCATGGTACTTTGCTTTGAACTTGTCTGGCAATAGTCCGAACATATTTTTCATGCCCAATGTGACTTTGGTTGCCATGTGGGTTTTCATTTTGGCGGCGCTGATTATGGTGGATTCGGTTACGATGCGGGGCACGGTTATGGTTTTTAGGCATTCGCCGTTGGGGATGGGTACTTTGACTTTGTCTGTTACGTGGCGCAGGTTGAGGCATTCAACGCCGTATTGCTTGCACATCTCCGCCATTCCAGTGGCTTCGAAGGCTTTGTCCGCGTTGGTTACGGTTGCGTCGGACTCCACGACGTAGATTCCCACGGGCAGTTTCTTTAGCCGCTGAATTATAGCTTCAACCACGATGGGGTCGGTTGTGGCGCCGCTGTCCCATGTCTTGGTGGTGATGAAGTTGACTTTTATGAGAACCTTCTTGTAACCAGCCAAAGCAGATTCGTAATCAATCAAATCTAACGCTTTAAAAACGGGTTCGTGACCGCGCTCGCCCTTGACGATTGCCACAGTTGATTTTTCCGTAACAACACCAGTTGTTTATGGCTTGCAGGATGGTTTAAACGTTTACGATTATAGCAAAAAAGTTGATGGCCCCAAAGCTACCCCAGCAGGTTTGGAAAAGGCAATCCCAATGCCAACGCCGTCAGTAAACCAGCGACCAATCCAAGCATTATTGGGAATGGCAAGCCAGGGAAGATTCCTTTTTTCTCAAGCATAAAAAACGTTATGATGGAGCCTGCCAAGATGGCGATCAAAGACATTGTGGTTGGTAGTATACTTTGTGGGAAGCTAAAGAACATGACTCCAATCAACATGGAATAGAATACTAAATCGCCCAGCCCCATTTGGATATCCTTAAACGAGAAACTCAAGCCCTGTAGCAAGTCAAGCCCTGATGACTGCTGCGCTATTTTGCCAACAGGACCCTTGTAAACCGCAATCACATCATAAATCGCTAGAAAAGCCAAAATTAAAACTGCACTGGACAGCGGAATAAATTTGGCGAAGAAAATTCCCAGAGCACCACCCACACAGATAACGGCGACATTTCGGGGAATGCTGCCGAAGCGGAAGATAGCAAGGTCAAAAAGGATAGTTATGGCAACTGCTAGTGGAATTACCACATAGTAGACACCGTCGAAATATGGAAGAAGAGCAAGCAAATACACTACCGATAGCAGCAACGATGCAGTTGTCATGGCAAGTACGATTAAGCCTTTGATTACACGTTGGTTTTTCCGTTTAATCAGGACATAAAAGACTGCGGCGGCTACGGCAATTAATACCACAAAGTAGAGCGCGTTGCCAATCGGCGCCCCTGGCGTGCCTTCAGAAATAGGCGCTACCGAAATGCCGCCAGTTTCCTGAGGTGCAAGCAGGTAAGCGCAGCCTAAACCGAAAAGGAGGCTTGCCAGTATGGGAACCAAATATATTATTTGGAATTTGAACTTATCCTGCTCTTTGTGCTCAGGTTTTGGTTGCTCAGTCACAGTGCTTACCCTAAATTGCTAATCGTTATTGCCGCTTGCAAGTAACATTCGTCACACAATAAGCTTTGCTTCTTATCGGTGTCGAAAATCGAATTCGAAAAATGCATAACACACAAAGATCGCGGACAATGCCGAACGCCCAAAGTGTGCCCCAGTTCGTGAACTGCCTCCTTTTGCGCCCGCAACACGTAAAGCGCCATGTTGGGTTTGTCTTTGTAAAATTCCGTTTTTAGCCGCCAAAGCGAAATCAACGCAGCGCCTCCAGGAGTGTATGCTTCGCCGAAAACGTAGTTTAAGCCAGATGCGAAGATATCCACTTCCACTACACCTAAAACGCAGTGAAAATCTTCTCTTTTAGCGGCATAAACCCTGATTTCATTAAGGATTAAGGCTGAGCTGTACTGGTTGCGTTTCTTATCAAACGCGCTTTGAGGCACAGGCAAAACTTCCTGAATTATGGCGGCGGCGGTATCTGGGAAAGCTTTCAATAAACCCTCCCGTATTCCAACCAAAACCTCAGGCGCGACTTGCCCAACCTGCAAAATCCCAACTTTCATACTCGACAGCCTAAATTTGGTAGGTCTCTCCAGTTTTTGGAGCCACAGCATCCAAACCCAACTCGGCCTTCGCCCAATTCGCAAAGAGTTCACAGTTGCCTTCCGCACCGTGGACGACAAAGACTTTGGGTTTTCCGCCCAGCCGAATCAGGGCTTCCTTGAGTTTGCTTGCGCCGCAATGTGAAGAGAAATCAAAATGCCGATACTGCGCCTTAATCTTGCGAACTTGCCCATCGATAGTGCAGACGCCTTTCTCCATGAGCTCTCTTCCAGGCGTGCCCGGAATCTGGTAACTGACCAAAAAGACGGCGTTGTTGGCTTTTTTGCCAAGTTTTGAAATGTAAAACGCTGCTGGGCCGCCTTTAAGCATGCCTGCAGTTGAAATTATCACGCCGGGTGTTTTGAGGGCTTTGCGTCGGTCTCTCCAGCCTTCCACCCACTCAGCTGAGTGCATAGCATTCATGAATAGTTTGGGGTCTTTGAGGAATTCTTTGTAATTCATGATTACCCGGCTTGCTTCCCGAGCCATACCGTCTAAGATAACAGGGTACTCGAAGTGGTGGGCGGCTAAGATAGTTGCCATCTCCTGCGAACGCCCCACGCCAAACGATGGAACAAGAACGGTTCCGCCTGTCTCAACCACGTCGGTGCAGGCTTCCACGAACTGTTTTTCCAGCTCGGAACGTTCGGTGTGGTCAGCATCCGCATAGGTGCTCTCCATAACCACTGCGTCCAAATCGCCATAATCCATGGTTGCGCCGGCGAGCAGTTTGCTGTCTTCCAAGTTGAAGTCGCCAGTGTAGAGGACTCGTTTGCCTTCCGCTTCAATTAGCACCTGCGCGCTTCCAGGTGTGTGCCCGGCGTTTAGCAGTTTAAACTTCATGTCGCCCAAGGTTTCTTCTTCGCCGAAATCCAGGTGCTTGTTGCTTCGCATCATGGTTTTGAGTTCCAGGTACTCGAAGGGCAGGTAGTAGCTTGATAGGTGGATGAAGTCCTGGACAAGCAGCTGAGTTAACTCCAAATTCAACTTGTTTGTGTAGAGGGGTTTTTTGTCGTTGATGTAGAAGATAGGGATGGCGCCGGAGTGGTCAAGGTGGCTGTGAGTCAAAATCACAGCGTCAACATCTTTGGGAGGAATATGCATGGGAAAACCCGGTTCATTATCAAGCATAACCCCGTAATCGCAAACAACCTGAGTCTTCTCAGACTTAACCGTTACTCCAATTCTGCCAACTTCTCTGGCTCCACCTAAAAATCCAACTTGCAATCAGGACCAATCCCATTTCGTTAACGTTAACAGCTAAAAATGAATCTGTGCTGTTTAAAAAACGTTGGGGAATGCTTTTTTTTCTATAGTAGTTGTAGCTGAGCACTTGCTATACCACAACAACAACCAACAGGTTGCCTTGCTTTTTGTGTTTTGTTGTCTGGGTGAGGTTTAGGTTGCTTTCTGGTTGTGCAGGCTGCCACAAGCAGGTGTAAACGCCTGAAAAATTCTAAGCTCAAAAATGTCTTGACCCTTGGTTTACCTGCGCCGACACCGAGCCCTTCTTAATAGCGTTCAAAACCGAGTCAACATCCAATGCGGCATCAACTTTGTTGTAAACGCTGAATAACTCTGACACCTGATGCGCATCACTGCCAGCTGTTCCTGGCAAACCCAAGCTTTTAGCCAACTCCTTTGCTTCATTGTTTGCGGCTTGGCTGGAGCCGCCGTTTAGGACCTCGATGGCGTCAACCTTGTAGTTTCTTGCGCGTTCCCCCATACCGTATGTCCTGAAGGGATGAGCCACAATGGATACACCTCCGATTGATTTGGCAAAATCTGCTACCACCTCAGGCGTCCACGGTCTAGGCGGCAACTCGTAAGTGCCCAAAACCACCACATCCCCCTGCTCAGTGCTGATTTCCACACCCGGAATCACCAAGATATCGGGGTAAGCGGAAGCTAACTCAACGGTTGCCCTGCAACCGCGTACGCTGTCATGGTCAGTGACGGCTGCAACCTTAATGAAACTGTGCGCCACAAGCATGTCAACGAGAGTTTTAGGTTGAATAATGGAATCCGCAGAATAAAGCGTATGGATGTGGAAGTCGGCATATAGAGCTTCTATAGTTACATCTCCATGAATACTCAAAGGCAAAGTTACTAAATATACTTTAAGCGTCTATTAACGGCTAGTGGTAAAAAAAGTTTGCCGAGCTATTTCGTTTCAGGTTTTTCGCTCAACTGTTTCCGCAGAATACTCTCTAAGCGGCTGAAAATTTCTCTGCTTCCCTGCACGTTGGCGTCCACAGAGCCGAACGGTAAGTCTGCTGTTTTGCATGCTTTTGTACAGGCTTTTTTAACGGCGTCAGCCCAATGTTTGGGATCATTTAGCAAAACAACGCTTTTGTAAGTTGACCGCTTGATGTAGTCGGCGGTTTGGCTTGCAACATAGTCCACAGTTTCATAATCAAATGGATGTGCGGTTTCATGCTGGGACAGGGGGTAAACCTCATCCAGCTCCAAGGGAACTACGCCAAAAGGAGCACAGTAAACGCAAACGTGGACTTGCCCGGAAAGTTCTTTGCCTAAGCTTCTGAACAGCTGCCTGATTTTCTTGAATTCTGGCGCTTTATGGAAGGGTTTGTTTCTGGTTTGCGGCACTAGCAAAAGCACTCTTGCATCCTGGGGCGGACTGTATCGTTCGCTTAGGTGTTTGTGGTAATGGGTGATTTCGGGTCGTGCAAGTCCCACGGAGTCGAAATAGAAGAAGCCGCTGGTTTTTGCTGTTGGGCTGTATTTTTCGAGGAAGTCTTCGTGGTTGCGTAGATGTTTTAGGGCTGAGAGCAGTGCTGGGTGGGCGTGGACACGCATTTCGGTGTGTTCCCAGAGCCTGCCATCACGTATAGCTTGCTTAATACGCTTTAATTCGGCGAGGCAAACGTAGAGGTTGTGTTCTGCGAGGAAAACTTCCCGTTCCTTGGGTGCCTTCATTTCTAAGCCTCTGGGCGTTTCCGTAGAGCATCTGGGGCAACTGCATGGGAAATAGTCCAGTTCATTTAGGCGCCATGTTCCGTTCTCAGTCATGTAACGGTTTTCCCGAGCGTACAAGGCGTAGGCTGCGGAATCGAAGAGGTCGCAACCCAATGCGACTGCCAATGCGAACATTGATGGATGTCCAGCGCCAAACAGGTGCAGCGGACGCTCCAACGGTAAGCCTTTTTTCGCAGTCAAAATCATATCTGCGAGGACGTCGTAACGGTAGCTTTCCATCACTTCAGTTGGGCTTCCAAGCGCATGAATTTGGAAGGACAACTTTCCCATTTCAACCGCTGAATTAGCCACTAAATCAAGGTGCTTTCCGCCCTGCACGGGTCCAACCCACAAGATGTCGTCTCGTGTTTTTTCTTTAAAGAAGACTTTAGCTCTGCGCAGGGTTTCTGCCACGGTTACTTGGGCTTGTTCTTTGGTTACTTTCCAGCCTGTTGGAATGTCAAGTATGGTTGCGATGTCGCTGCCGATGCCTTCTTGGTAGGCAACTATTTCTTTTTGGGATACTTCGACTTCGCCGTAAACGAGGATTTGGTAGGCGCCCGAATCCGTCATCACTGCGCCATCATAATCCAGGAATTTGTGTAAGCCCAGTTCGATGGGTTTGTTTTGGTAGCGTTTGTTTAGGATGTAGGCGTTTGTTATAACTGCTTGGAACCCGAATGTTTCCTTGAGTTTTCGGGGGGGTATGGGTTGGATGCTGGGGTTGATTACTGGGAACAAGAGGGGTGTTTCCACTGTGCCACTTTTGGTTTTTAGTTTGCCGATTCTGCCCAGCAAGTCTTTTTCTTTAATTTCGAAGCTCAAGGTGAAACCTAAACAAGAAACGCTGCTCGCTTATAAAAAACATAGCCTTTGTTAGGCATCCTTATATCGCTTTGTTTCTCTAAATACCCCAACGAAGTGCACAGTTATGGTTTGCTCAATTGACATAAGCGAAAAACCAACCTTAAACGACCCTATATTAATCGAAGGGTTACCAGGCATCGGCTTTGTAGCTAACATTGCAGCCTTGCATTTGATTAAAGAGCTCAAGGCGAAGCGGTTTGTCCAGATTTTCTCCTCGTCTTTTCAGGATTTTGCAATAACCACAGGAGAAGGCGGAGCACGTACACCCATAAACGAACTCTACTATGCAAAGCGAGATGGGGAACGTGACCTCATCATTTGGTATGGGAACACTCAGGCACTAACCACTGTTGGGCAGTACGAGTTAGTGGGTAAAGTCCTGGATATAGCGCAGGAGTTTGGCTGCCGCTTTGTCATTTCCATCGGCGGCTTCAAAAAAGATGAAGCGCAACCTGTGCCGGGATTATACAGTACAGCCACGGATTTGGAGACTATGCAGCAGGCGCTTGATTTAGGCACCAAAGTTATGGTTGGACACGTGTTCGGCATTGCGGGCTTATCCATCGGGTTAGCCAGAATCAGGAATATGAAGGGTTTTTCGCTGCTGGTAGATACGCCTGGAATGAACCCTGACGTGAACGCTGCACGCTACGCATTGCTTACTCTTGGCAAATACCTGTATTTGGACGTCGATTTGTCTGGGCTGGAAGCTAGCGGTGACGAAATCAAAAAGATGCTTGAATCCTTTGGCGTAATTCGAAGCATAACAGAAGAAAAGAAGAAAGAGGAGCAGCAACTGCGCTGGTTTATTTAGGCTTTAGCTTCGCTCATGAAGGTATCGTATACTTTCTGCACGCGGTCAGCGGCTGGACCTGAACCTTCCACCACGCCTTTTTCTGTTAGTTTTACTTTATCCATAACCCAGATGAACCCCTTATCATCGTAGAGTTTAACCATGGTTGGGAACACTTTTTCCAATCTATTGGCTAATGCTTTGAGGTCGAAGGGTTTCTCTGCGCTGGATATTGACATAACGGTGGATCCGTTGAGGACTAGGCGGTTGAGGAGTTTTCCAGACTCGTCTTTTACGTCAGCTAGGCTAAGGCTTAGATTGTCAGGGTTTATGCCGATGAGTGTGCCGTTGAATGTTTTTCCGTTAGTGGTCACGACAGCGACGTTCCTATCTGCCAACGCTGCCACATCAGTGAAATATTTTCTTTGCGCTACAGACAACTTTTATTTCTCCTTGATTGGTACATGAAATTGCAGTACAACTATTTATCTTTGATTTAAATAGAAACCAAAAAACAATGCGCTAAGTTGCTGCGCATCTATTGGAAATGGAAGTTAGGTCTTTTTTAGGCTTTTCAAGATTTTTTTAGCTTGCACTCTAATGCTCTTGGCAATCTATAGCCCCCCTATTTATACCCTCAACACTTGTGCGACGTAAAATGTTGAGGACAAGAAACTTCACAGGAGTTCGCAAGGTTGATTTGTGGTTTTGCAGGTTATTTTCTTCGTTTTATAGGCGTTTGCAAGAGATTATATTTTCCAGATTTAGGGGTCAAAAGGTGTGCGCTTTTTCGATTAAATATTAAACCATGCAAAGATATTGAATCTGAATTTTTATCGAACTGCTTTTTCATGTATGCGGAAAAATAGATATCAGTTAGTTCCCGTACCTTTTCTTCATCACTAATGTATTTTAGATGCAACAATTCATGAATTAACGCTGCTCTAGCTCTATTCCCCACAAATGCAAATAGATAATCTTTTCCAAACTTTTTTCTGAACGCATAACAGAAGTTGAAAGTTTTTGGATAAATGCGAATCCTGCCTCTAAAAGTGTCACACTTGCCAACAATGTTGAAACCATTT
>JAMDCS010000001.1 GCA_023488835.1 Candidatus Bathyarchaeota archaeon | reverse complement strand
ATCTTCAAATCTTGTTAAGAAATGTGAGAAAGAACCTCTTCCTTCATCATCCCATGAAACAGGGTCAAGAGAATTAAGCTTATAAACGTTGGTCTTTCCATCGCCAGCAATCAAGTTAACCGCTTTAGCTATTTTTACTGCTTTATCGTCGAAGTCGATTGCATACACCATTTCCGAAGCGTAGTCTTTCATCCATCCTTGAGGTGCTTCGCCTGTTATTTGTTTTCCCCAAACCCAGAATATCGTATGCACAGTAAATCCGCATGAACCCGACGCGGGGTCAATCATGTACTCGTTGGGTTTTGGATTGAGCATTTTCACTGCCATGTCGATAACGTAGCGTGGAGTGAAATACTGGCCTTTGGAACTTTTTGCTACTTGAGTGATTAGGTACTCGAATGCTTCATCTATAACTTGAAGATTTGAATTGAAAAGCCTAACGTTCTGCAGGAAAGAAACGCACGACATTAAATGATTTGGTTTAAGGTCTATTTTGTCAAACGGTCTAAAAACTCCTTTCCATTTTTCTGAGGCTTTTTTGAAAAGAGCGTTTATTTTCTCATATAATTCAGTTGGAGATTCGCCTGTAATTCTGAAGGTTACTGTCCGGTCTGTTTTTTGTCTAGCTTGAAGTTCATCGTATAATTTAGCATAGATTAGTTTGAATACTTCTTCAAAACCATCTACCCCAGCATTGGCTAAAACTAGGTCTTCTAGATTTAATATGATTTCTTTAAGTGGTGCGTCAGGTTCTAAGTCATCAAGAGTTTTTCTTTCGCTGATAATATCACTCAATGATTGGGTTACGTTTGGGACATCATCAATAGCTACAAAAGTGTTAGGTTCTTCTCTGTGCAAGACCAAGATGTCCTTGCCATTAGTCCAGACACCTATTGGTGAACCTTCCGCGTTGCAATAACTCTTAAGTTGTTGTTCACCATCTCGTCTTCCAGGCTTCTTAACTTCAACTATGATGTATGGAGATTCCAAGTCTTTGTGAAAAACTACTATGTCGGCTCTTTTTTCGCCAACACCTGAACCAAACCAAACGTCTTTTTCAACGACAATTCGATCTAACGGATAACCATAGTTTGTTACTATCCTATTTAGGTAAAGTTGTCTAACTATTTCTTCGGGAGTTGCTTGGTACCACCGTTCCCTCTTTCTGCAAAATATATAGAGTTTGTTTCCTTCCTTTTTGATTACTAGTTGTTGAATGGCGGTTTCGTTGAAAAGCTCTAAACTGTGTTTTACGTTCGGGTCTCTGAAAATCTGGTCTAAGTTGTCATTTATCATTGAGAACTAGCTCCCTGTTGGCTGTATTCCTTTTTGTTTGTGACGACTAATTGGTCGTCTGTTACGGCGAGTTCAATTATTTGTCCACCTTTCCTAAATAGCTCGTCGACATGTTTGTGCTGTCGTTTTTCTTCGTACTTGTTAGCAAGTTGTTTGGGGAATTTAGAACTCATTCTTTCCGTTTCTCCTTTGGTTTTGGAAAAGGTGTATTATGGCATCGTTGGGTGTCTGAGGTTTCTTTCTTTGCAGTTCTAGTTTTGCTTTAAGTTGAATAATGTTTTCATAGTTTTCTTGCGTTACTTTTATTGTCTTGTCGCACTTTGTCACGAAGTTACCCTTTCTATACTGTTACTTTAGCACTTAGGTTGATGTTAGTTTAATATTTTACCATAAGATATTTAACATTTATGATTAAAAGCTGATAGAAGAGAAATTTTATTTAGTTAAATAATGTGGCATATGGACTTACCATCTATGGATAAATAAGCAATCATTCCAATTTGGACTTACCTTTGTTTGATTTATTCACTTTTGTTTTTGATTTAACCAAAGATATCCATTTGTAAGTTTTCTTGGTAAATTGTAAATTTCTATTTTTTGTTTGGGTTTTTTTATGGGTGGGTTGGTTGGTGATGTGGTTTTTTTGGGTTGTTGGCTGGTTTTTTCCCTAAGAGGGGTAGGTCGGTATTGGCGGTTTTTGCGTTCATTAGTATGTTGAATTTCAGTGTTTATCTTGTGGAGGAGGGGTCATGCAGGGGCGACCTATTTTTTTCCAGCGTAGCTCTAATCCGCCTATATATAAGGGGGCTATAGATTTTTCCGAGCAACTAGTTAAGTTTAGGTTGTAAAGTTTTTTGTCAATTGGTAAATTTCGTGAGGGTTAATATGGCTGTGTCCTCTGTGTTTTAGATGTAGGGGGGAATTGCTGAGTCATCAAAACTTGGTGTAGGCTTATTTGTTTGAAGCCCATTCAATGGCAACCTGCAAAGCGCTAAAACGGGGCTTTTCCAACAAAACCGCTGCCAGAAAACAGAAGATATATATGGGGATGTTGAAATGTATGCTGTGTCTGCCGGTCAAAGGGCACGGGTTCCACCTGATCCCATTCCGAACTCAGAAGTTAAACCGTGTTCCGTTTCCAGCTGTAGTGTGGTCTTAGGCCACGTGAACCTGGGAAAGCTGGCAACATTTTATTCATCCCTGTATTTCTAAGCGAGATTTAGCATAGCTTTATAACTGACCGATAATAGTTTTTGAAAGATGTGGTGTTACTAAAGTGAGTCTTATTCCGGGAAGCGATTCAATTACACAGATAATCAGCCTGCTCTCATACGTGTTCTTCATAGTTCTCATCTTCTACGGACAACGCATCCAGATGTACGTGATGATCCGCGAAGTCGAAAACTCTCTGCATAAACTGCGGCACATAAAAGAAGAAGGCAGAAAAAACGCCATCGACGCCATCAAAGAAATCGGCAAACCAACCACCGACCCATCAGCACGCGTTGACCGATACCTAGAATACTTCACCATCGGACCCCAAAACATGGATCCAGCAGGCATCGTGGCAAAACTCGACCACATCCTAGACGTACGAGACGAAAGATTAAAAGAAGAAGTCAAACTCATGGCGCCCCAAAGCGACCCAGTCCAAATCAACAATTTAGAGAACACCCTTGAAGCTGCGATGGCTCTTAACTTCATCTACAAAGTGGTGCGCCACTACTACATCCAAGGCAAAAAAACACTCAGCCTCTACGTGATAATGCAGCTCCAGATGATTTTGCCCATGGTTATGAAGGAAGCAGACGCATACTCAAGCGCTCTAAAAGCCTTCGCCTATGGACAACCAATCGGCGATGGCGCAGGACCCTTAGTCGCGGGAAAACTCATGCACGGCTACGAAACCCGCAAACTACCCAAAGACTGCGTAGTGGCAACTGTTCCGCTGGAAGGACGCACAGCATTTGTCATTAAAGCTGAAGGTCCAGGCGGAAACGTCGGCAAACCCGGCGACGCAGTCGAAGCCGTCATCGAGGAAAACGAAGGCAAAATCGGCTGCCTCATCATGATTGACGCAGGATTAAAGCTTGAAGGCGAATTAGTCGGTGAAGTCTCTGAAGGCATCGGTGCAGCAATCGGCGGACCAGGCGTTGACGCATTCAAAATTGAGGAGAAGCTGACCAAGTACAAGATTCCCAACTACGCCGTAATCGTCAAAGAAGACATCGGCGACGCTGTTTCGCCCATGCGTAGAGAAATCAACGATGCAACCGACAAAGTTATCGAACGCGTCAAAGCAGTCGTTGTTGAGCGGACAAAGGAAGGCGACAAAGTCATCATCGTGGGCGTGGGCAACTCCATCGGAGTGGGACAGTAGGAGGAACAAAAACATGGCAAAAAACAACCAAACCCAATCTGCATCGGCAAACAAAAAAATCAGCACATACCTAACCATGATAGTCCTAATCGTTATGGCGCTTGCCGTAACCGCGTTGCTCATAGCAGGCGAAACCTACTTGGCAGGCGACCAAATTGCTGCAGGTGCCTTAGCAGGCATTGGCTTAATCGCGCTGGTGCTCTCAGTGTTCTTGCTCTACCAAAGCAAGCTGCAGTCTGCGCAGGTGAAAATTGAGGTGCCTAAAGTAATGACAACTCTTGAATGCAGCAGCAAAACCTGCGCTTCCAAAACCGTCAGGGAATTCCAACGTGGCGACTACGTGTACAAAGACGTCGATGCGGTTTGCCAGAAATGCGGCGCCAAACAGATGATAACTGCCATCTACAAGGAAGTTAAAGAAAAAGAAAAAACCTTCAACGTCTAAACGAAGTTTAGGTTAAAACTTCGCAGCCCTCATCTTTTATCAGAACCGTGTGCTCGGCTTGAGCCACAGGCTTTTTGCTTACCTCAACAAAAACAGGATACCCCATAATCGCTTTTGATGTGAACAGTTCTTTGAAGGCGGCTTTATGCTGGTCTGCGGGGACAACGCCAATTAGCCAGCGTTCGGCAAAGGGCAGGGTTCTGAAGTTGGTTTCGATATGTTTGAGCATTTTTTTTGCGGCTTCAGTTTTTGTGGATTTGGCTTTCAGCAAGCGGTAAATGGTGATTTGCGGGCTGTCGTCAACTCGTGCGGTTGCTTCGGGCAATGTGACGAAGGGTTCGATTGCGTACACTTCGCCTGTTTTGACTTTTGTGAGGGAAACTTGCGCCACGTTGGGGATGGAGGTTCCTGCGTGGATGAGGTATCGTCCAACGCTGTGTCCGGTGAGGTTGCTGATGGGTTTGAAACCGCGGTTTTTTATCGTGGACTCGATTAGGCTGCCGATTTTTCCCAGCGCCATGTCCCCGTGAATGTTGTCGATGGCGGTTTTCAGCGCCAGCTCAGCGGTAGTTGCCATGCTTCTGCCCTCTGGATTAAAAGCAGCAGTAAAAGCAGTGTCCGTGACGTAACCATCAACGTGAACACCAAGATCAACTTTAACAGTGGAACCCTCAGGAATCCGAGAAACATCACCAGGAGGCGAAGTGTAGTGTGCCGCAACCTCGTTGATGCTGACGTTGCAGGGAAACGCAGGTTTGCCGCCTTTTTTGCGGATTAGTCCTTCGGCTTTTTCGCAGATATCGACAATTAGCATGTTCTCTTTAACGAAGTTGCGCATTTCTTCGCGTGTTTCGCGGAGGATTTTGCCTGATTGGCGGAATTTTTCGAGTTCCTCTTTGTCGTAGGGCATGACTTTTCACTGCTGTTTAAAATTGGATTACGCGTTGGATGCTTAAATGCGTAACCACACCTCAGCTGCAATTTTTTTCTATACCCCCCTTATATAAAGCACTAAAAGGTTCTGTTACCTCTACGTCTGTAAGCTCTCCATGTTACCTTTCGTCTGTTGACAATTCTTCCTTTTTTCTGTTGAGGTAATTTGAATTGAGTTATAATGCTAAAGGCGGACATGGTTATGGCGGAATTAGAAGGGCTAAACGGGTTCAAGCTAGAAGAAGTGACCACGCTAAAGCTATAGATTCTCGGTTGAAAGCACCAAAAGCAAAGAATGCTAAACAATGGTTAAGTGCACCTAACCGTTTTGACCTTTCAACTGTTGACACAAACAAAAAGAGAACGGAGTAACCCACTAATGAGAAAAAAGACAAAAAAACTCTTATCCATACCCGCCCTTTTTTGTATTTTTATAGGGTTATTTTATGGGCTTCAAGGCTTGTTCATTCTGCTTTTCATTTTAGGCTTTTTTCTATTCATGTATTCTTTAAATTGTTTTAGTGGCTCCTAAAAAGTTCATACATTCCACCTATTTCGGTCACTATCGTTACCATCATAAATACACTCTCAAAAAATAAGGCGGTTAATGGTGGATTGCCATTGATAATAATAGTTGCTGGATTATCAAAAAATACGCTGAAAAATAGAAGCACCCATGAAAAAGCCGCTGCAACAAAAAGAAAAACACTTTTTTTGCCTTTTGCAACCGCTATAGGTGTAGTGATTGCGAGAAGAGCAAGTATTATCGTTATGTCAATAAGCATTTTGCTTTCCCATCGCTATTCCTATGTCGGCACTAACTCTTTATTAATTTAACCGTTTATTTTTTCAATACGACTTTGGCTAGCGTTTTGTATTAGGGTTAGCCACTTGTTATCACCTTCCACTTTAATGCCGCATGCTTCGGCTGGAGTTTTGCCGTCTAAAGCCATGTGAGGTCGAACATAATTGTGGTAAATTTGATAGCCTTGCAGAACAGGTGTACGTCTTTGCTTTAATCCTCTCATGGTTTTTTCTCGGTCTCTTATCTCGCCATTCATGCGTTCCATTTTGTTATTGTGAATTGAGCCTTTGAGCGTTATTTCTCGGATATGTTTTGTGCCTTCAAACACTTGCTCAGATGCAACTGCATAGCTTGCTAATCCATCGGTTATGAGCGTTTTAGGTTGTTTACCCATCAAGCGTTTAGCCCTAAAGAAAAGCAGTCGCGCATCATGTTTCTCTTTTGTTTCTGCTACCTCTTGAGCAATTAAAAATCGGGTTTCATCATCCATCATAGCAAAAAGATATTTCATGTCACCGTGTACTTTGATGTATATTTCGTCTGCTCGCCAAGTATCGCCAACATTCGGAGTTATCTTTTCAGCATAATTTTTCATTAATCGAGTGTACTTCTTTATCCACATGAAAACGGTTTTATGAGAAACCACAACGCCTAACAGTTTTAATGACCTTTGAGTGTTTCTTAACGATTCACCGCTAAAGTACAACTGCATGGCTGATGTGATTGCTTGTGGGTTGTGCTTCATTTTTTCAAAGCCTATGTTGAAGGTCATGTATTTGTGGCAGTTTCGGCAATAGAATTTCTGGATTGTTCCAGCCTTGTTTTTGCGTACGCCGTCTTTTTTGAGGTTGCTTGAACCACAATAGATGCACTCGGTTAGATTTTCTATTGGTGAGATTGTTCTAACATTGACCTCTTTTCTCAATTTAGCTGAGAAGTCAACGGCAAAAATATGTTTGCAAATCAAGTGGCGGTAAGTGTTATCAGGGCAATTGCAAACCCATTCGTCACCGTTTTTCTTTACGGTGTATATGCCACTATGAGATTGTGCTTGAACGTTGTAAGTGCAATCGTCTATGCGCTTGACTTGACCGTTTGACTGTGCTATTGACTGACCGCGTTCTTCTCTTGTGGTTATTTGTTTGCTCATTGTTATCGCCTTTTAATCTACCTACAAATACATATTCCCATCGGAATATAAATGTATCGGTAACTTAAACGATAGTTTTAAATACGTTAGATAGGTAGATTAATGAGTAGAGGTAAAAGCCATGAGTCTAAAAAGCACAGTCGGAATAGCCAAAACAGGCTCTACATCGCTCAGAGCAACTGTTCCAGAAGGAATTGTTGCCTTCCTTGAGTTGAAAGAAAGTGACAAACTTGAATGGAAAATGGAGATAATAAACGGTGAGAGAGTTGCAATAGTTCGAAAAATAGAGGGTATTTAACGTTGAGTTTAGACGAATTACTTGACAATGAGCCAGTATATCAAAAAGTCGAAGACTTCATAAAAAAATTGCATGAAAAAAATATACAACTAAGCCCGAAAGCACAAACTTTTATGGTTCCAACTCAAAAGACTAGCGTTTGGGGAAAACCAATTCAAGTATCATGTACTCTCTCGGATGCAATAGCTAAAGAAATGGCTCATTATCAGAGAATTATTCATTCTCAAACCATCACTGAAGCACTTTTAGCTAAATCTCAGGCTAAAAACGCTACTATAGAGGATGTAAAGAATTTTACTGATTATATTAACATGAGAAGTGCGGTACATGGCAAGAAAAGTGAAGTTGCAAACAGCCTTTTCTTGCATATCGAGTTAGCCCAGACTAACAATTTAGTTGAGGAAATTGGACTAGAAAGCAAGCTTAAATCTTTAGAGATGGAGAACACAAGTCAAAAAAGGTTAATTGAAAGCCTTGAAAAACTGAATAAGGACTTAAAAAAAGAAAACGATTCTTTGCACAAATGTCTGCCTAATTTTCAGAGAGGCAAAACGGAAGTTGGAGATGTTAGCACTTGATAGTTAAATGCTCTCATTGTCAAGAACTGTTTTCCAACTCAGATTTTAATTCCCATACATGTGATAAACAACTTAAAGAGTGCAAAACTATCGAAGTATCAGAAATTATTGACGGCTCTTATGGAAACAAGAAACTGATAAACGGTTGGGGAACAAATGGCATACTTTACACTTTTGAGGTTGTACCCCGAAAAGCAATACCCCTCATGGAACCACTCAGCAGACGAAAAGTAACAACTTTCGATGAAAGAGATGAAACAGACGAAGAGGTACCAGTACCCACTAAAAAGAAAACCGTAGAAAAAGGATAGCGCTCTGCTTTGAGACCCCCTCTATTTATAGCAACAATGAAAAGTGGGGTCTTCTAAATTGACCTCGCCGTCGAACAGAGCAAGGAACCTATTTGTGGGCCACCTTGCGCAGGAGCACAGCCACAACAACCACAAAAACGGCAATAATCACCGCCATAACTATCAGAGCAGTTTGTTCCCAGTCAGAACCGAACACGCCCGTTAATGTGTTTGGCTGGGTTGGGGTAGCTGTTGGGTATTGTGGAGCCCACGGTGTCGCGGTTGGATATTGCGGATTGAAAGTTGGATTTGGCGTGACATAGGGCGGCGTCGTGGGGCTTGGTGTGGAAGGGCTGCCGATTGTGATTGTTTCTGTGTTGCTCCAGCCGCTGTCCCCTACTGTAGTCTGGTATTGTGTGCCGCAAGACTGGGAATTATAGTAAGTGAACCCTGTAATCGCCTTTACCTGAAAATCGATTTGACCTCCCTGAGGTACATTCCAATATTGGAGGCTAAAGGACACAACTGTAATGGTGGAAGTGGAAGCTTGAAGACCGGTCTGACTGTGGCTGCCAAGGTCAGAGTTGCCATTCCAGTTTTCAAAGTGTCCCTTAGAGCGTATATTATAGTACAAGTTGATTGTTTGATTGCTGGTTGAATCCTTGTAGGTTGTGAACGGCTGGTTCGTAATCGTAACATCGATGGTTCGGTTATCGACATGTTCTCCGCCACTGCTATGGGTTACTTGCGTACCAGTATAGGGATCTGTGGTAGTCCAATGCGTTACGGGAACATCATAGGAGTGGTCGACGTATTGCACAGTGAATTCTGGCACAGACGGATTAGCAGCCAAAACGCCTGAAGGATAAACCATCAATATTGCAGAAACGGCTAAGATAGAAATTATGAGTACCGTGAATATCTTGTTGGTTTTCATAAGTTAATCTTATTCCCGTTAAAATAAAAAGCTTGTAGTAAAAGTATTTTGACTAATCTTAGTCAAAGTTTCTTGACTGACAAGCTTTTATGTAAAACATTACAAGTAATTAATCATGCGAACCAAAATTGCCCTATTACTCATCTTTGTAATATTAGCCTCAGGCTTGATTGCAATAGAACCTGCGTTCACTCAAATTAGCCCCAACGTCCCAACATTCACATTGAAAATTGAAGATGACTCACGCGACATAGTAAACGCAACCGGAACCTATTACGTCCAGATAAGATTTATCGACGTAGTCATAAAAAACGATGCGCCCTTATCTCATTACGCGGTAGTCAATGAGAGCATAGTTAAACTGTATTATAACATCCGCGTTAAAGATCACAATCAAGACTGGACAACGGCAATTGTCACTCCAAACCTTGCTCCATCAACCGCAAACTACACCACCGTGAAATTTGGGCTCGGCAGCACCAACCCAGACCCAGGCGGCTGGAGCATCTGGATCGGCAACATCACCAGCAGCGGCCAAGTAGACTTTCAAGTACTAGGAGTCGACGGGTTCTACACAAAACTGGTAGATAACCCCCCATGCTGGAGAATACCACA
The DNA here is from genome assembly GCA_023488835.1 of Candidatus Bathyarchaeota archaeon. The sequence continues at coordinate 628 of JAMDCS010000001.1, read as the reverse complement.
ATACAGCGTCTTTAACGAAACTGGAAGAAGCGCCTGGAGCAACACACAAACAATAACCATACCGAACGGTTCAACCTCATAATCTGCAAGAAAAACAAAAGCAGCCCCGCCTTTCCCTAAAGCACTGAAATTCAACATACTAATGAACGCAAAAACCGCCAATACCGACCTACCCCTCTTAGGGAAAGCAAGTTTTCTAAATCCAAGGAAAAAGGGGGTTTTATTCATATTCCGAGCGCGGCTTCTCGGTTTGTTTAATGATGTATTGTATCACAAAAACGGCTAATTCAAGTTTCGGTGGATGGCTTGGGTGTATCTGGGTCACACAGATAATCATTGATGGGGTCAGCCATGTTTTCTTTAACCTCCTCCCCTGTCTTCCTTTGAGTGGCAATGTCCAAAAGTGGGCATGAAGCGATAAACCACTTGTTTTCTTTAGTTATATCGTATAAATTAAAACTCTGGTTTTCATCAATTATTGACTAAGAATTATAGAACATAATTCTATGATTAGTGTTCTATATTTGAATTCGATAATCCTTATAATGAAAATAGCTGAGTTAGTCACCGAGAGGGGACTGAGATGCAATTACATGGATGATGCTGAGAAACAAGCAATACAGCATTA
>JAMDCS010000148.1 GCA_023488835.1 Candidatus Bathyarchaeota archaeon | reverse complement strand
TAAGCAAGCTACACATATTTTTTTCAAGTCGAACGAGGTTTACTGTTTGGGAAAGAAAAAAGTGTTAAGCGAAGGCGCAATCGGCGAATTAGTCTATCCTGGACAAGGCGAAGTCTTAGGCGTAGTAATAAAACTGCTTGGTTTCGACCGCATACTGGTTAAGTGTCAGGATGGCGCGGAACGTTTATGCCGAATCCGAGGCAAAATGAAGCGGCGCGTTTGGATTCGCGAAGGCGACATAGTTATTGTTTCACCTTGGGAGTTCCAAACCAAAGAACGCGGCGATGTGGTTTGGCGTTACACGCACTCGCAGGCAGATACACTAAGACGCAAGGGCATCTTAACCCTCTAACCTTTTAGTTTTAGTCCTATTTTTTAAGGATAATTGTTTTCTATAAGCCATGTACTCAATGGAACGTAGTTGATTTTTCCTTTGATTCCGAACCAATCGTGCTCCTCAGTTTTATTCTCACGTAGGGTTAGCATAGTAAGTTTGCTGCATTTGAGTTCTTTACCCGCCTTAAGCAGAGCTCGAACCTCCCTGTCTCTTGTTTTCTTGTTCTCCAGAGAATAACACGCTTGGATCAAGTTCACAACTTGATTTTTCTTTCTAACTACAAAATCAACTTCCTCGCCCTGCTGATTTCTCCAGTAATAAAACTCAAGCTTTTTGTCAATTTCCTGTCCCTTTAAGTGGACAGCAACACAGTTCTCGAAAAGTCTTCCGTAGTTCGGGCTTGTCTGGAACGCCTTTGCAGAGACCATGCCGTTATCATAACAGAACATTTTTCTGTTCTGGCCTATTTGCTTTGTTTTGTTTGAAAATCTGGTCACACTAAATATTAGGAAAGCCTCTTCGAGGAATCCGCAGTATTTCTGGGTCGTTATGCTGCTTTTTATGCCCACCGCCTCGGCAAGAGAACGATAGGAGAATTCTGATGCTAAGTTAGATAGTAAGTAGATAGCTAACCGCTCTATATCTGGTCCTTTCCTAACATTGTAGCGTTTGATTATATCCTTGTATATTACCGAATCGAATAATACGGCAAGGTACTGGCTTGCGTTTATAGTCTTCGTTACCGTTTCAGGGTACCCCCCTGACTGCATGTATTCAAGCAGCAACTCTTCTTTTTTTTGCGTCGTTAACTTATCCAAGTCAGCGTTCTTTGCCCTCGCGTATTCCTTGAAAGAGAAAGTTAAAATTGTGGTGGGTATGTGCCTGCCTGTTAGGTGCGTGGCTAATTCCTGGCTCAGTAAATTTGAATTGCTTCCTGTAACCACAATGTTGTAGCCTTGACGTTGTAGTCGGTTTACAAGCAATTCCCATCTTGGCAAGTTTTGTATCTCATCAAAAAACAAGATTTTGGGGTTACCGTATGCTTGGCGCAGTTCTGATACAAGGTCATCGTAGTTTTCCAGTTTAACCAAAGCTTCATTATCGAAGTTTGCATAGCCGAAATTTTCTAAGCGCCCAAGCGTGTGTAGAACAAAAAAGGATTTTCCTGCCCGTCTTGGTCCTATTATGACCTTTATCAGGTTGTGCTCTAGCGAAAACGGTTTTGTGTCGCGTTCGACGTAACGCTCGTGGAGTATTTTGTCGAGTTCAGTTTTCTGGGCAAGGATTGTATCTCGTAACATACTTAATCATAATATACAAAAGTATATAAAAATGTTTATTACGATTAAATTAATAAAAACTGTTCGACTGGTTTTAATACCCTGAAGTCGTTAACATGGTTGATATTATGTCTGGAAAAGCTCAACAACGCATAGCCCATACTGAAAGAAGAATAGAACGCAGAGACAAAATGCTAAACCACGACAAATCCAAAGAACGCGCCACTGTTGAAGAAGTTTTTGACCAAACCACCCGCATGGTTGTCTTTGACTTAATGAACAGCGGCAAACTCTATGAGCTTAATGGAGTGGTGAGTTCGGGGAAGGAAGCAAGGGTTTACTGGGGAATAAACAAGGAAGGCACCGATTTAGCAGTGAAAATTTACTTGACTTCTTCTGCTGAATTCAAGCGGGGCATGCACAAATACATTGAAGGCGACCCACGCTTCAAAGACGTTAAACACGACACACGCTCATTGATTGCTGTTTGGGCACAGAAGGAGTTTCGCAATTTAGGAGAAGCTTACGCGGCAAAGGTACGTGTGCCAAAACCCATAGCCGTCAAAAGCAACGTAGTAATTATGGAGTTCATCGGCAAAGAAGGCGTTAGCGCACCCTCACTAAAAGAGCAGGCGCCCGCTAACCCCGAAAAAGTCTACAAAATAATAGTAACTTACCTAAAACGCCTCTACCAAAAAGCCAAAATCGTCCACGGCGACCTAAGCGAATACAACATTATGATGTGGAAAGGCAGACCCGTGGTTTTCGATGTGTCGCAGTCTGTTTCGATTCAGCATCCTTTGGCTGACTTTATGCTTAGACGGGATTTGGCTAACGTGAATAGGTTCTTTAGTCGCTTAGACGTAAAAGTTTATCCAGTTGAAGAATTGTATAAAATGGTTGTTGGTAAATAATGGCTGGTCCAGATACTTTTGTCAAGATTCCCAAGGAACGCGTCGGCATACTGATTGGTCCCGAAGGCAAAGTAAAAAAGGAAATAGAAACGAAGCTAAACGTTAAGCTGGATATCGACAAAGAAGGCAGCGTCACCATAACGCTTCCAGAAAACATACCTGACCCATCCGTATTCCTAAGAGCCAAAGATGTGGTAACAGCCATAGGGAGAGGATTCACCCCTGAAACGGCGTTCCGCCTCATCCGCAACGAAGACGACATCTTTGACATGATAGATTTGCGCTTGATTTTTGGGCGCTCCGAATCTGACATTAAACGCGTAAAGGGCAGAATCATCGGCGCCGACGGCAAAACCAGAAAACTTATCGAAGAACTTACGGAAGCCGACGTGGTTGTTTACGGCCACACAGTTGGGATTATCGGCAGTTTTGAACAATCGGATGCTGCACGCAACGCGGTTCAAATGATTGTTGAGGGTTGCCAGCACCACACCGTTTACAATTACTTGCAGAAGAAACGAACAGAACTCAAGAAGCAGAAGTTTGAGTTGTGGGAGAAGCCGCCAGAAGAAAAATAATTTTCTTCTTTTAGGTGTGCTCTTTGACGATAAAACAAAATAGAAACTTAACATTTTTACTTCTCCACTTTTCAGCTATGCATTAGCCATTTATACAAGCGCCGCATTCTTTTTCAGTTAAGGACTGCTTATGGCAAACCAAGTAAAAGTTGGAGAAATGGCACCCGATTTTACCCTTCTCGACTTGGACATGAAACCCAGAAACCTGAAGGAGTTTTTGGGAAAAAAAGTCGTGTTAGCCTTCTTTGTCGGAGCTTTCACTTCAACATGCACTAAAGAGGCTTGTGAGTTTCGAGATTCAATGTCTCGACTGGTTGATTTAAAGGCTCAAGTTATCGGAATAGACCTAACAGTCCCTTTCTCAAGTAAGCGTTTTGCCGAAAAAAACAGGCTGCCCTTCCCCGTACTGAGCGATCATAAGCTTGAAGTCTTTGAAAAATACGGGTTACAATTCTCGCCTTGCGATGAGTATGAGTGTTGCTGGGGAACTGGCTGTTACCCTATTGTTAACCGCTCAATCTTCATTCTCGACGAAAAAGGTGTTGTGCGTTACGTGTGGGTTTCCGACAAATCAGCAAATGAACCAAGTTACGAGGAAATGCAAAAAGTCCTAGAACAAATCGCTTAAAAAAAGTTTTTTCTCTCTCTAATTTCTGGAAGTTATAATTCAAGACCTTTAGGTGGGCTCTTAGGCATGCACCTGAAACTCAAATGCATGATACGCACTCAAGATCCTCATCATCCTTGCGTCTTCGGGGCCAGAGTCGTCATCGCCCACCTCTTAACAAACATCTTTTAAGCGAGTTAAACTTATTGGTTTCGTGATTGCTATGGGTAACCATTCAAAGGGGGCGGCAATCGCAATTGCATTACTCTTAATCTTAATAATAAGCGGAATTTCAATTGTGAATCTGGCAGAGGCAAACCCTTGGATGCTTGTGGATTTCGGTCCTGAAATTCCAGGCGCAACACCGCCCCAAATCTCCATTGACAGCCCACAGAAAACGCAAGGTTTCCGCTCAAGGCACTGTTAAAGGGTAAGAATATGGGAAAGAAAGTTGCCATTTGTATGATTAGTTTAGCTGTAGTAGGTCTGGTATTAGCTACCTACACCGTGAAGGTAACGGCTACAGTTAACGATTACTATCAAACGGTTGAGGATACGCAGGTAAATCCTCAGCAGATTTCTATGCCCACAGAATACATTAACTACACCATATTCACTGTTAACGGGAGCCTTTGGGCATCTATCGACGGAACATATCCGATGCAGATTCCGCAAGCTTGGGTAGGTCAGGAACTGTCTATGGTCTATCCAACTCCTCCGGGCGTGGTAAACATTTCACTGGAACTGGACGGACAGGAAGTAGGCTACAGCAACTTGACGCAATCCCAGCCTTACATGCTGCATTATACGTATTTAGGCGAATGGCCAATGATACTATTCGCGATTCAACCCACCTCACCTACTTTTGTTCTAACCATACATTATCAGCATCCCATCTTGCAGGCGAATGGAACGTACATGTTCCTCTACGACCTTAACATAAACCCATACCTATCCAACTCAACCAGCCAATCCACAGCGCACTTTAACATTCTCTTCCAAACCAACTGCTCCGACATCAATGTCTATTCTGTGCCAAGCGGCAGTTCAACCCCTCACGATGACACAAAAATCCCTGTAAACTTTACAAAAAGCAAAGACAACGGCATGCAAACAGCTGCATTCAACATCACTTCCAGCTACTCCAACCCCCTTCCGGGCGACGAACTCGTAACTTTCCATAGGCCACAAGCCCAAGTTCCCGAGTTTCCAACATGGGCAATTATTTTCTCGCTTGCTATGATAACTGAAGTTTCATTTATCCTTAGATATAAGCGGGTAAGCAAACAAAAAAACAGTGCGCGGTTCTATGTTGGTTGGTTAAAGTTTCACGCTTATTTCTACGCCGTCACTGCCCACTTGAATGTAGCGGCTTTGGTACTTGCCCGATTTCCGAACATAATTCAGGTAGTCGCCCATCTGATCAGCGAACACTCCCGCGTTATCCGCAAAAACAACCGCCCCCTTCCGCAACCTGCCCTCAGCTAACTTGAGGTACTGGAAATACTCGCTTTTCTCGGCGTCGATGAAGGCAAAATCGAACTGTCCCCTCAATGTGGGAATCACAATTAAGGCGTCGCCAGTGATGATTTTGATTTTGGGCAGAATTTTTGCTCTGATGATGTTTTTTCCAGCCAACTCCGCTTCGTCTCGGTGGATTTCAATGGTAACTATCTCGGATTTGTCGTCGAGTTCTTTTCCCATAAGAATCGCTGAATAACCAATTAAGGTGCCAACTTCCAAGAGGTGCCGCGGTTTAGCCTTTCGAACTTCTTCCGCCAAAATCCTGCCCTTGTAGGGACCAATGATAGGCAAGAATGCCTTTTCCGATGCCTTCTCAATCAGCCTCAAAACTTCGTCGGCGCTGCTTACTGCTGTTTGGGCGCTCATAGGGGCACCTTGATTTTGTCGATAAACCGCTGCTGCAGCTTGGCGATTTTTGGGGCAATGACTGCTTGGCAGTAGGCATCTTTGGGGTGTTTTTTGTAGTAGTCTTTGTGGTAGGTTTCAGCGATATAGAACACTTTTAGTGGTTCCACTGTGGTGACGATTGGTTTGTTCCATATTTCTTCCTTGGTTAATTCATCGATCAGCTTTTCTGCCGTGGCTTTCTGCTCTGGGTTATGGTAGAAGATGGCTGAGCGGTACTGTGTTCCGATGTCTGCTCCTTGGCGGTTGAGGGATGTGGGGTCGTGCATGGTGAAGAAAACCTCCAAGATTTCTTTGTAGCTGATGACTTTGGGGTCAAAATAAATCTGCGCAGCCTCCGCATGCCCCGTGGTGCCCGTGGAAACCTCCTCATACGACGGGTTAGGCACCGTGCCGCCTGTGTAGCCAGGCTCAATTCGCTCCACGCCCTTAATAATGCTAAACGCGGCTTCAGTGCACCAGAAGCAGCCGCCAGCAAGCGTTGCCACTTCCAAGTTTTTGCTTTCGCTGGGTGGTTGACTCATAAAAAACATCCTGCTACATCCTATTGCTGGGCAGCTTTGAGAACTTAAAGGGTTGTGGCTGTCATGGCACAGCAACTAAGCTGGCGTAAACAATTTTACTTCCCAAACCTTAAGTTCTAAGTAGCATTCTCTCGCGTGAAAATTAACATGGAAAAACCTAACACCATCCTAAGCAAGATAAAAGTGACGCCGTTGGCAGCCGAAAGCTTTGGTGTCCGTTCCATGTGCACACTCGTGGAAACGCCCGATGTGGCGGTGCTTTTGGACGCGGGAATATCGCTTGCTCCTTACCGCTTCAATTTGCCTCCTCATCCCGTTGAGTTCCAAACCATCGCCCTCCTACGCAAAACCATCGCTGAAGCCGCCGACAAAGCCCAAGTAACCACTATTAGCCACTACCACTTCGACCACCACACCCCCTCCTTCGAGGACTGGGTCGTAAACTGGACACAAGACGGCGAAACCGCACGCCAAATCTACCAAAACAAAACCGTCCTCGCCAAGAACCCAAAGGAAAAAATCAACGCTAGCCAAAGGCAACGCGCATGGATGTTTCAGAAAACAGGGGGCAAACACGCCAAAGTGCTGGAGGCGGCAGACGGCAAAACATTCACTTACGGAAAGACGTCTCTGCTGTTTTCTGAAGCTGTGGCTCATGGCTCTGAGGATTCGATGTTGGGCTGGGTGATAATGGCTGTTGTGGAACACGAAGATGAGCGGTTCATGTTTGCGCCCGATGTTCAAGGACCTATGTCCAAGCGCACGTTGGAGTTGATTTTGGATGCGAAGCCAACAGTGATTATGTTGGGTGGTCCGCCGCTTTATCTTGGAGGCTTCCGCGTTGAAATGGCACAGCTGGAGCAGGGCTTGAGGAATCTGGAGCGCATCGTTGAAGCGGTGCCCCTGGTCATTTTGGAACATCACGCGCTGAGGGATGAATCTTGGAAATCGAAAATGGAAAAGGTTTTCCAAACAGCTTCCAAGGTGGGACACAGCATTGTGACAGCTGCCGAGTGCGCTGGCAAAGAAAACCTGTTCCTTGAATCAAGACGAAAACAGCTCTACCGAGACCATCCACCCACCGACGAGTTTAAGCAATGGATGAAAACGTTAAATGATAAAAAAATTGCCAAACCGCCCATCTAATTTTTCAATTCTGAGGAAAGCAAAATAAACAAGCAAACAAAAAACTAACGCTTAATGTTTGAATTAAGCTTCGCCGCTTTCGCTGCATCGCTGGTCTTTGTTGTTTTGGCAGAGATGGGTGACAAAACCCAGCTTTTAGCCATGTCATTCGCTACTCGGTTCAATCCATACAAGGTGCTCTTGGCTGTTTTCATTGCAACAATTGCCAATCATGCATTAGCGGTGGTTGCTGGTCAATTCTTAACAACAATCGTTCCAATGGACATAATCTCGCTGGCAGCATCGCTTTCCTTCATCGGCTTTGGCTTATGGACCATCCGAGGCGACCAACTAAAGGACGAAGCCAAGAAAGCTTCCCGCTACGGAGCAGTCGCAACCGTAGCCATAGCATTCTTCATTGCGGAATTCGGCGACAAAACCCAACTAGCAACCATAAGCCTCGCAGCCGAATACCAGAACCCCATAAGCGTCTTAATAGGCACAACCATTGGAATGCTGGTAGCTGACGGCATCGGCATAGTTGTTGGCGTTGTTTTGTGCAAACGGATTCCGCAGCGGAAGATTAAGTGGTTTTCAGCCCTTATCTTTGTCCTGTTCGGGTTAATGGGCGTCTACGAGGTTTTGATGCTTAAGGTAGGTTTAGGTTATACAGCGTTAGTTTTGGCAGTTCTCGCCGCCCTTTCCGCTTATGCGATGTATGCTATTTCTAAGAGGCAAAACCCAGTCGAAGACCCCCAAATATGCAAAAAAACTGCCTGAGCTTCTTCATTTTTCGTGTCTGCGCAGAGTCTGACTGTTTATCGCTACCAGAACGGTGCTAAGAGACATAAAAATCGCTCCAACTGCGGGGTCCACGACAACTCCTAAACTCGTAAAGATGCCAGCGGCCAAAGGAATCGCAAAAACATTGTAGCCAGCCGCCCACCAAAGGTTCTGAACCATCTTCGAATACGTTCGCTTTGAAAAATCAATAATCATTGGCACATCACGCGGGTCGTTCTTAACCAGAATTACGTCTGCGCTTTCAATGGCGACGTCTGTTCCAGCTCCAATAGCAATCCCCAAGTCAGCCGTAACCAACGCTGGCGCATCATTAATGCCGTCTCCAACCATCGCCACCATATAATCCTGCGCTTTTATCATTTTGATTTTCTCGGCTTTCTGGTCAGGCAACACCTCAGCAAAATAATCAACAATGCCCAACTCCTCTGCAACATCCTTCGCAACTTCCTCGGAATCACCCGTTAACATGTAAACCTTAACGCCCCTTGCCTTCAAATCCAAAACTGCCCTGCGCGATTCCTCACGAACCCTATCGGCAAGAGCAAAAACTCCGGCAAGTTCTCCATCAACCACCGTGAAAACCACGGTTTTTCCTGCCTTTTGGAGCTCTAAAACCTTTTCATCGGTTGGCTGGATGTTTAATTCTTTTAGAAGACTTGGGCTTCCCACATAAACTTCTTTGCCGTTGACTTTTGCTTTAGCTCCCTTACCCGGGACAGCTTCGAAACTTTGGCTTTTAGAAATGGCTGTGCCTTTAGCCTCTGCGTATTTAACTATGGCTTTGGCGATGATGTGTTCAGAATTCCGCTCCACAGCTGATGTCAAACTCAAAAGCTCATCCTCCGAAATGAATGATACTATGTTGCTTACGCCAAACTGACCCATCGTTAAAGTGCCAGTTTTATCAAAAACCACCGCGTTTACGCCTTTTGCCTCTTCAAACGCCTTCCTATCCCTGATTAAAATCCCCTTTTTCGCGGTTATAGCTGTGGAAATTGCAACCACAAGCGGTATCGCTAGGCCGAGTGCATGAGGGCAAGCTATCACGAGCACCGTGACTGTTCTGGTTAGGGCAAACTGGACGTTTCCAAGCGACGCCCAAACAGCAAAGGTTACGACACCAACGACCACTGCCACGTAAAAGAGGAGTGCAGCCGCCCTGTTAGCAAGGTCTTGGGTTCTGGATTTGCTTTCTTGAGCTTGCCTAACGAGCCTGACCACTTGAGACAGGTAAGTTTCCTCACCCATCCTTTCAATTTTAACCGTTAATGCTCCGTCACCGTTTACCGCTCCACCAATCACCCTGTCCGCTGCCTGCTTGTGGACAGGCTTAGATTCACCCGTCAAAAGCGCTTCGTTAACAAACGATTCCCCTTCAACTACAACACCGTCCGATGGAACCTTCTCGCCTGGACGAACCAACACAAAATATCCAACCTGCAGCTCTGAAACCGGCATATCCATAACCGCGCCATCCATTACCATGTGAGCCGTTGTAGGCATTACTCTCACAAGCTCCTCAAGCGCTCTAGAGGCGCCAAGGACGCTTTTTGCTTCAAGCCAATGCCCCAGAAGCATCACGTCGATTAGAGTGGCAAGTTCCCAGAAAAAATCGTTCCCAACAGGGAAAAAAACCGTGGCGGCTGAAAAGAAAAAAGCAACCGATATAGCGGTGCCTATGAGCGTCATCATTCCAGGCTGGAGCGCTCTAAGCTCCTGTGTTAGCCCTCTAAGGAAAGGCCAACCACCATAACCATAAATGATTACTGCTAAAAATAGAAGAATGTACGTTTGATATGGCAGCGTTAGAGAATAATAAAACCAAGTTTGAATGGCGCCTGAAAGAAGCAGGACCGGAATAGTGAGGGCAAGGCAAACAAAAAATCTCGTTTTAAGGGTTTCGGTGTGCATGCTGTGAACTGGCGCCTCATGCTTCATGCCTTGCATGCCGTGGTTTTGATGGTTCATGTTTTCTCAGTTATTCTTGGTTAACCTTAAACGTAATTTCGCTCCTTCGGTTCGCTATCCTAACGCTGCAAATTTAAAAAAAACAATTAAAAAAGGTTGAATACCCTGTTCAATTTCTAAGTGTATTCTCTATATGTAAAACCACATCTTAAGCATCTTAGAAACTGGGTTGAAGACTCATCCGAACCCCGTGTTTGCACTTGCCATACATTGGCTGTGTTGTTTCCGCATTTTGGGCATTCAATTCGTATGGTAGGCAGCGTACTGAGTTCCTGTTCCTCTCTTCCTATGATGGCGACAAACTGTTTGGGGCTGTGCTCAATAA
>JAMDCS010000087.1 GCA_023488835.1 Candidatus Bathyarchaeota archaeon | reverse complement strand
CATCTTGAATGTACTCTACGTTTTCCTCTTGGAAGATTGCGCTCATGCACATGGTGCAATGGTGAATGGTCAAAAGGCTGGAACGTTCGGAGACGCAGGTTGCTTCTCTTTCTATCCAACCAAAGTTATGACTTCCTGCGAAGGAGGAATGATAATAACAAACAACGAGTTGATTGCTGAAGAATCCAAGTGTTTGCGAACTTGTGGACAAAACGTTGATCGCCAGGCGGTGATGTTGGGTCATAATTGGCGTTTAAACGAGATGGCTGCGATTGTTGGAAAGCACCAGCTTGACCATTTGGAGGAATTTCTAGCTAAACGAAATCAAGTTGCCAAGTGGTATGAAAAAGCCTTAGGAAACATCGACGGCATTACGCTTTTTAAAACTCCTGCAAACTTTAGGCACAGTTACTACAAGTATCCACTCAAGCTTCTGGACGGTATTGACCGCTTAAAGCTCGGATCTTTGCTTAAAGAAAAATACGGAATCGAAACTGGCCATGTTTACTATCCACCTTGCCATCTTCAGCCGTTCTATATGGAAAACTTTGGAACCCGAGAGGGCGATTTACCCACGTCTGAGCGGGTGCTCAAACAGGTGTTATGTTTACCAATGCACTATAGTGTAACTAAAGAAAACGTAGAGTACATTCAAGATGCCCTTGTTTCATCAATAAACGAGCTATCAGCTAAATAATTGTAAACAAGTGCATTTCAATGTATCAAAGAGAAAAAAAAGCAGATGCTCAAAAAAACGGAACGCTTCAGAGGGTTCCCATCCGAAAATCGGAGCTTGACAGGTTCAAGTTTGGGAAACAAAAGCTCCATGAAATTGCAAGTTTGAAGACTGATGGGTCACCTTACTGCCTTGACATCGCTTGCGGTGCAAAACCGTTCCCGGAAGCCAACGTGTTATGCGACCTTCATGTTGAGCCTGTTCCAGATAGAAGTATGCGGAAACTGGTGACTGAGGGTAAACCGTTTGTTTTATGTAGCTGCTGTTCTTTGCCTTTCAAGGATAAAGCGTTTGATTTTGTAACTAGTTACTATTTGATTGAGCACTTGGCTGATCCTTGGCTTTTGTTTAAAGAGATAAAACGTGTGTCCAAGCATGGTTACCTGCAGTGCCCAACTTGGTTTAACGAACTCTTGTATGGCGAAGATGTGCATTACTGGACGATTCAAAAACGGAAAAACAAACTATACCTCAAACCCCTCAATAAAGGTGCGATTCCACCGTTTCGCTTCGGATTCGTCTTTCACAAGTTATACAAGCATTCAACCTGGCAAATCTTGCATGCAATCTTAGACGAAAAATTTCACCTTTTCACCGTTAAATATGATTTTTGAGAAGAAACATCCATGAGTAAACAACTTATTCGCTCATCCAAGCCAGTCTTTCCAAAAGAAGACATAAACCAAATACTGCTTGATGTCCGCGAAGTTTTGGAAAACGGCCAGTTCAGGAACGGCAAAAACGTAAGCATATTTGAAAAAATGGTTGCCCGTTATGTTGGCGTTGGAAACGCGGTTGCTTTTGACTCTGACTCAAGCGCTTACGAAACCGTACTTCGTTACTACGGCGTGGACAACGGAGAAGTTGTGGTATGCACTAACAGCTTCGTTTCAGTCCCCAACAGCGTTGTGGCCGTTGGCGGAAAAGTCGTTTTCGCTGATATATGCGAAGATACTCTTTCCATGGACCCTGAGAGTTTGCGACAGAACATTTCGCCTAATTCTCGCGGGGTTATTGTAACTCATATTGCTGGTTTTCCGAACCCTGACCTCAAAGAGATAATGGCGATTTGCAAGGAACATGGATTGTTTCTGGTTGAAGATGCAACCCATGCGATAGGTGCCACCATTAACAATCAGAAAGCTGGAAGTTTCGGTGATGCGGCGGTTTTTGCTTTTACCCCAACAAAAGTGTTAACGACCGGTGAAGGCGGCATGCTGGTCTCAGACAATGCTGCGCTAAGCGAGTTTGCGAAGAGATATAGTTTTTACGGTTCAGGCACAGGAAAAACAAATTTTGTTGATTTAGGGCGCCACATGGTTTTGCCAGAAATTTCCGCAATCTTGGGTATTTACCAGTTGAAGCGACTAGAAGAATTCATCAACCGACGCAACGAGATTGCCAAAAGCTATAACGAAGCGCTCGAAAAAGTCGATGCCTTCCAAACCATCAAGTGTCCAGCAGGCTACCGAAGCAGTTATTACAAGTATCCGTTAATCTTAGACGCTAAAATAGATAAAGCCGAATTCACCAGGATGCTGTTCCAGGATTTCGGCGTTGAAACGGGCAATATTTTTTATCCACCCTGCCACTTGCAAGCGGTTTACAAAAAACTCGGCGCTTTCTCTTATGGAGGCTTGTCAACGGCTGAGCGGGTGCTTTCAAGAACGATTACGTTGCCGATGCATGTTGGCTTAACCGATGAAGACGTTGAGTATGTTCTTGACAGAGTCAAGGTTCTTGCTCGCAAGTCAAGTTAGTGGTTTTAGGTATAGAACTTTCGGAAAAGTTTATAGAACATTTTTTAATTGTTCGGGTTGTTTCTTCCTTACGGCTTTAAGAGTTTGTTTTGCCGCATAACATATAACGTTCTTTTCTAGTTTTTGAGGAATTTTTTAATGATGGAAATTGGTTCAAATATTTCTGTGGTTATTGCGACGCTCAATGAAGAAGAAGGGATTGGGCCCACCATAGATGAAATGCAGAAAGTTTTGAAGAATGCCTACTTGGTTGTTGTTGATGGTAACAGCGTTGACAGAACCATTGAAATAGCGAAAAACATGGGTGCAGACGTTTTACTGCAAGAAGGCAAAGGCAAAGGAGACGCGATGTTTCAGGGGTTCAAGCAGCTTGGCACAAAGGTGCCTTACGTCGTTTTTACTGATGCAGATTACACTTACCCAGCTGAATATGTCCCTGGAATGATTGAGGTTTTAGAGCAAAACCCAAAAGTGGGCATGGTTATCGGAAACCGCTTCAAAGGGGAACTTAACCATTCCAAATCAGTAACAAACCCATTTTACTTGGGTAACAAGCTTTTTGCGTTTGCCCAGTTGGTAATGAACGGGGTTAACCTCGGCGATCCACTTTCTGGTTTGCGGGTAGTACGAAGCGAAATTTTGGAGGGTTGGAAACCTAAAAGCAAAGGGTTCGATGTAGAAGCCGAAATGAATGCGCTTGTTAGGCGTAAAGGCTACCGAACTGTTGAGGTTCCCATCGATTACCGCGACAGAATGGGTGAGAAAAAACTCAAGCTTCGACATGGCTTAGGGATCATGAAGAGAATCTTCGCTGAAAGCTTAGAGTAAAATAAAAGCCTTCAATTTTTTCCTTTAATTTTTTACATTATTAGGGCACTGTATATTTTTTAATTATTTTTTTGGATAGTGAATATTTTGGTTTTCAAAGTTGGAATTGTTGGCTTAGGTCACATGGGGCAACTTCACATGCAAAACGCAATGCGTGTGGACGGTGTCGAAGTTGTGGCTGCAGCAGATAAAAGCGAGAAAAGCCGCAGGTACGCGGAACGTTTCCACGTTAAAACATACGATGACTACTGTAAACTAATTGATCAAGAGGAACTTGACGCCGTTATTATTTCGCTGCCTAATTTCCTAAAGAAAGATGGCGTATTCTACGCAGCTGAGAAGGGTCTTGACATTTTCCTTGACAAGCCGATTTCCCGCAACCTTGCCGAAGCAGAAGAGATTGTCCGAAAAGTCCAGAAACAAAACGTTCGCATGATGCTGGGAGTAAACTACCGTTATTTTCCATGCATGCAGAAACTCAAGAGCAAATTGGACAGCGGAGAAATCGGTGATCCCGTAATAGCAACCTCAGAGCTGGTTATGAATGGGCCTATTTCTCATGCGCTTGTTCCTGTTCCGATTCCAGAGTGGTGGCTTAGCAAGGATTTGGCTGGCGGTGGCGCATTGTTGGATTTGGGTTACCATTTGATTGATGGTTTATGCTGGTTGATGGGCGATTTTGACGTATCTTACTCGAATTTGGGGCATAAGATGAATTTGCCCGTGGAAGATGCAGGCACAATCGTGTTAAAATCAAAAAATAACAACGCCACCGCAATAGTCAACGTTGGCTGGTTCTCCAAATCGATTTTTCCCGATTTCAACTTCAGAATCAACATGCACGGCACCGTCGGCTTTGACTCTACAGACAACTACATCCCAGCTGATGCACGGGTGAACGCTTTCAAAGAAGGCATACTCAACGTTGCCCGAAGAGTTGTAAGAAAAAAGCCAAATTACCTTTCCTACACTTACTTTTACTCTTCCTTCTACACGATTATGGACAAGTTTTTTGACGCGTTGAAGACAGGTGAGGATTTTCCAGTTTCTTTAGAGAAACAGTTGGATGTTATCAGGATAATTGATTCGGCTTATCAAAAAAATGAGGCGACATAAAATGGCAAAAGTATCTATTACATCAGTGAAAAACCAGCTATTCACAAATCGCGACGTTGACAACGCAGTTGAACGATCGATTGACAGCTTAAACTATGATTTTGGCGGCGTCAAAAACGTCATGATAAAACCGAACCTGTGCTACTATTGGAATGCTTCTACAGGCGAAACCACAGATAGCCGAGTGGTTTGCTCGGTGATAAAATACGTTAGAAAAAAAATTGGAGACAATGTCAAAATTACGGTGGCTGAGGCTGATGCGTCAGCGATGCGGACAAAATATGCCTTCAGCATCTTGGGTTACGATGAACTATGCCAAAAAAACAATGTTGCCCTCATGAACCTAAGCCTGGGAAACGTTGCTGAGCACAAAGTCAAGGTCAACGGGGAAGAATTGACTTTGCCCTTCAACGAGGACTTTTTGAACGCTGACTTAATCATTAACGTGCCAAAGCTTAAGACGCATAACTTCATCGGCGTCACCTGCGCCATGAAAAACATTTTCGGCGCAATCTCCAAACCAAGAAAATACTCCTACCACAAAAACATCGTAAACGTTATCGTTGCTGCAAACAAGATTGCCCCTTCAGACATCACGGTTGTTGACGGCTTGATTGTTCGGGGTTCAGTTCCCAAAAAACTGGGCGTTGTCCTGACAGGCGATAATGTGCTGTCAACCGATTTTGTTGCGGCACGGGCAATGAGTTTTAACCCTAAAAAAGTTCCATACCTAAGTTTGGCTGGCAAAGAAAACATCGGCGAAACAGAAAACATTGACGTAATTGAGGAAGATGGCATTACGCTAGCCGAAGTGAAGAAGAACTTTCCACATTACAGTCACCGGATGCACGCGATTTCGTGGGGTCTGCAGCTTAAACTGCTCAGAACCTACACTGCTTTGTCGGGTGATGTTCTTCCGCCGTTTCTGGAAAAATAGTTGCTTGAAAAAGGAGCTTAAACATTGATTTTTCTGCTTGTTGCTTGGGTTTGTCTTGGCGCCTTGTTTTTTGGTGTTCCAGCAACCTACTTTTTGTACATGAAAAAAAGTTCCGCAGCAACCTGGAATTTGAACATAGAAAAGGACTATGTGCCTTCAGCCGCAATTCTGATTCCCGCTTATAACGAAGAAAAAATAATCCGTTTAAAACTGGAAAACCTCGCAAAAGTTGTATATCCACGGGACAAAATGGAAATCATAGTGCTTAACGATTCATCAACAGACAACACGGTTGGGGAAGTAAATCAGTACATTGCAGATAATCCATCACCAAAAATTAGTCTGTTTGACAGCAAAGAACACTTGGGAAAAACCGAGTGCTTAAACCGTGTCTTAAAAACCGTTAAAGCAGATGTTGTCGTAATTTCCGATGCAGACTGTTTTTGGCCACATGACATCCTTGGAAAATCACTCTCATACCTGTCTGACCCAACTGTAGGCGCCATAACTGGAAGAGAATATCTCCTAAACCCACAGGACACATGGGTCACACTGGGTGAACAACTCTACGATAACACAGTTCAGGCGATAAGAATCGGCGAATCGAAGCTTCATTCAACGATTTTTTTCCAAGGCGGGTTTGCAGCCTACAAGCGAAGTGTACTTGAAGAGTTTAACCATGCCACGGACGATTCTGGAACAGCTTTAGACATTACTCAAAGAAACAAACGTGCCATTTTGATTCCTGAAATCGGCTTTTTCACAGTCAGTCCAACAGTTTGGAGAAGCAAAATCTCGATAAAAATACGTCGTGCAAGTCACCTGCAGAAACTTTGGGCAAGGTGCCTAAACCTGCTTGTCCATGGCAACCTGTCTATGCCTAAGCGGATTGCGGTTCCCGAAATATTTTTGCATATCTTTAATCCTCTGGTGCTTGTTGCTTTAGCTGTATTGTCTTTGCTGGTTGGGTTTGAGTATCCTTTACTTGGGTTGACTTTGACTGCGATGGTTTGCGTCATTTTTGCAGTTAAAAAAACCAGGACAACGGCGCTTGAGCTTATCCAGAACAATTTGATTCTGCTGACGGCTTTGTCTTCTTTTGTTGCGAATCGGAAATTCAAGCTGTGGAAGCCAATTCAAGAGTCACGGTTTGTTCTAAGTGAGAAAGTGCTTAGGGAAAAAAAACTGATTTAATTTTAGGTTGATCATTTTGGATTTAGCTGTTGTAACGGTTGGGCTGTGCGTAAAAAACGCTGAGCCAATCATACAGAAAGCAATAGACAGCTTATGCAATCAATCTTTTCCAGCTAAAAGCATAGAGCTAATTGTGGTAGATGGCAACAGCAAGGACGATACAGTGAAAATAATAAAGAACAACCTGAACAAAGATTTTCAAAGTGTAAAAATTTTCAATGAAACCAGTGGGCTTGGCTTTGCTAGGCAGATGGTCGTGGAAAAAGCAAGTGGCAAATACATTGTTTGGCTTGACGCTGACATGACATTATCCAACGACTACCTGAAAAATCAAGTACAATATATGGAGACACATCCACAAGTGGGGATTGCCGGCGGAAAATACAACGTTCACATTGGTCATGGTTTGGCTGCTGATTTAGAAAACATCGTTTATGCCGTTGATTCGGTTTATGGACAAAGAGGCAATGCTTCAAAATTTGGATATTTGCCTGGTGCTGAAGGCGCAATTTACCGCGTTGAAGCGGTTAGGCAGGTTGGCGGTTTCGACACTCGAATTAACGGTGCTGCTGAAGATACAGAGATGGCTTACCGTGTTAGAGCAAAAGGTTGGGAATTAACTATGACTAAAGAAATGTTCACGGAGTCAACTCGTGGTTCATGGCTTTCTCTCTGGAAACAGTACGTTTGGTATGGTCGAGGAGGACACTTTATCTTCCACAAAGACCCAAATGCGCTTAATCTTTTGCAGATGTCGCCGTTGGCGGGTTTTCTGGCTGGGATACTGCGTTCACCAGGAGCTTACTTGCTTACTCATAACAGGTCTTTCTTCTTGCTGCCAGTTCATTACACGTATAAACGGTTGGCTTGGTTTTTCGGTTTTTTTGATGCCCACTTGAATGGGTATGGCCATGGAATCGGTAAACAGTAGGTTGGTCACCTAGCTGTGATTTTTTTCTATACCCCCCTTATATAAAGGCGGAAATTCGCACCTTGAAAAGAGACGCCTTGCTCTAAGCAGCCTTATCCCCCCTCTATATATAGAAGCGACCGCCCGTTACTCGCGCGACATTGCCCAACAAAACTGTTCGAAAGAAGGAAACACAATGACTTTTCAAGTAACCATCGGCATATGCGTGCGCAACGGCGAAAAAATGCTTCCAAACGCCGTCAACAGCATCATCAACCAAAATTTCCCAACTGAACAGCTACAAATAATCTTTGTCGACGACGGCAGCCAAGACAAAACTCCAGAAATAATCAAAAGATACCTGCCATTTTTTGGTGACCGCGCCAAATTTTTTAAAACTTCATGGAGGGGTCTGGGTCACGCAAGGAATTTGATTGTGAACGAGGCAGATGGCGAATTTATACTGTTTGTGGATGCAGATGAGATTTTAACAGAGGGCTACGTGAAAGCGCAAGTTGAAGTCATGAAAAAGAACCCTCAAGTAGGCATAACATCGGGAATATTCAAAACTGTTCCGGGCAATTTTATTTTAAACCTTGAAGTCGCCCCATACATCGTTAACCAAAAAAACTATGGCAAACCAAAAAACTTCATCTGGAAAAGCGACAAACTGATCGGCACGGGCGGAACAACCTTTCGCGCTAAAGCCATCAGACAAGTCAACGGATTCAACGAAGACATCAAGGGCGCAGGCGAAGATACTGATTTAGTTTTAAGAATCAAAAAAGCAGGATGGTTACTGCAGCCTAACATGGCAGAACTCTACGAGCTACACGGCGGATTATCCAAACCCAAAGATCTATGGAAGAAATATTTCTGGTACGGGTACGGGTGCCAAAAAACTTTCCAGCAAACCCGAGGAGCATTTTCTCTACCCCGCATGTCACCCATAGCAGGCTTTGTCACAGGCATGTTCTACTCTTTTTCAGCTTACAGGTACTTGTATCAAAAACAGGTTTTTCTTCTGCCTCTGCACTTTGGGTTTAAGCATGCTGCTTGGACTTTTGGTTTTATGAAAGGGCAGATTCAAGGCTCAAAATAAAATTAATTTTGGATTTAAACAAAAAAGGGAAATGATGTTTGTCTTCTTCTAACGATGGAAGAAGAACCACGTGTTGAAATGCGGCCAATATCGCAAGTACCAGTACCTGTGGATGTAGTAGTGGATTCGTGGCTGGACTGGAGTCGGTGTTGGAGTTGTGGGGTCAGAGGCTGGTGGTTGCGTGGGTTTAGTTGGTTCTTGCGTTGGTGCGGGTGCTTGTGTAGGGTTTGGTGTTGGAGTTGGCGTAGCTGTTGGGTCTGGCGTTGGAATTACTGGTATTGGTGGATAATCTGGTTGCGGTGTTGGTGTTGCCGTTGGTTCAGGTGTAGGTGAAGGCGTTGGGTCAGGTGTTGCTATTGGAGTCGGCACTGGTGTCGGTGAAGGTGTAGGGCTTGGGGTTGGAGTTGGCGTTGCAGTCGGTGTTGGAGTCGGAGTTGCTGTTGGTGCTGGTGTGGGTGTTGGAGTTGGGTTTGCTGGGTTTGTTGTTGGTGTAGGTGCGCCGTTGTATGCGTTGATGTAGGATTGGCCCATGGTGTTTGGTGTGTAGCCGCTGGTTAGCATGGTTTCTCCTGAATAGACTCCGCCAAGGCCTGAGTCGCTAAGCCAGTAGTATGCTCCTGCGCCGACGCCAAGGTCGCGTTGCGCCAGTATGAGGTTTTGCCACCAAGTGTAATCGTTTTGTTTGTTAGGCGAACTTGACAAACATGAGCCTTCTTCGTTGATTACGAGTGGAGCGTTAACGCCCATGCCGTTGATGGCTCCTTGGATTTGTGTTTTTAGTGTGGCATAGTCTTTTGCCCAGTAGCTGCTTAGGTCAGTTGGCGCATAGTAGTAGAAGTGCGTTGTATAGACTAAGTTTGTTGGGTGAATTGCGTTGTTTACGTCTGAGACCCAACCTAAGGTTCCGCCGTAGTTGTTCGGGCTCCAGCCCATTCTCCATTGCATGAAGATTAGGTTGGTTGCTCCAGTGCCTCGGATTGCGCTGTACATTGTTTGAAGGTACGTCATGTATCCTGCTGGGATGGGTTCGGTGTCGCCGCCGTTCCAGCCAGGCTCGTTCCATGCTTCAAAGATTACGTTTGGATAGCTCTTTAGGTTGTTTGCCATGTCAGTCCAGAACCACTGCCAGAAGCCCTGCTCATTGTTGCCGTAGCCTGCTGCGCTAAGGAAATTCTTGCCCGGAGTATCCCATCCCATCATGGGCAATCCTTGCCAACCAAAAGCATCAGTTGCATAGGGGTCTAATCCAAAGGAACTTGTGGAAGGCGTAAGCATGTATGGGACTATGTCGACGTAGATTCCGTATTTGTCTGCTTCTTGAGCTAGGGTTCGTAGGTAGGCTCTTGTGCTTATTGGGGTTGTTGATGATGCGTAGTTGGGGTCTTCTTGCGATGGAACTATGTTATCGCGGTAGTACCAGCTTGGGTAAACGAAGACTCGGATCATGTTGACGTGCCATTGAGACTGAAGCGCTGCAAATGTCTGGTCCATTACGGTTGTGGGGTTGTAGTTCCATTGGACTCCCCAGTTGTCGCTTCCGCCGTTGCCCCAGAGAATTAGGTCTGGAGCCATCCCCGCGATTCCCATACCGCGAAGATAGACAACATTTCCGTTGGCGTCAAGTATGTAGTTGCCTGACGTATGGAGAGCAGATGTGGTTGCTGCTTGAACCGGTGTTGCAGAAAACACTGACAGCATACTTAGAATGAAGAGTGCACTAACGCATATTGCAAGCGGTTTTGAATTTTTTCTGAAGTTTATAGAGTGTAATGTTGCTGAGATGTTTGTTTTCAATTTGGG
>JAMDCS010000104.1 GCA_023488835.1 Candidatus Bathyarchaeota archaeon | reverse complement strand
CCTATTTGGTGGCTTCTATAGAAATATTATTCATCAACTTTGTCATGGATGGGCCGCCAGCGTTGGCCTTAGGATTTGAGAAAGCAGCCAAAGGCGTTATGGATCAAAAACCTCTGAGAATAAAAAGTATACTGACCCTTAAAACAGCGAAATCTATCTTTCTCTCCGCAGTGGTTATGATGCTAGTTACGGTCGGGGTTTACTTCGTCTTTGAAGCCTACATGCCAGCATTAGCGTTAACAGGGGCTTTTTCAGTTTTTGTAATCATGCAGTTATTCAACGCGTTCAACTGTAGATTCTCAGATGGACATTTCTACGCCTCTCCAAAAAACAACAAATACCTACTTGTTTCTTTGTTCGCAATGCTAACCCTTGTCTTTGTAATAGTAGAGGTACCTGTTTTTCAAGAACCCTTCAGTACAGTCAGCCTCGGAATATTTGGATGGAGTATAGTATTGCCAGCCAGTGCTTTGATCCTTTTATTTGAGGAAATAAAGAAATTTGTAGTAAGAAAGCGAAAAAGGAGCACCTCGGATAATGTTTGCCAATAATTTTTTAAAAATCCGGTTAGGCAGTATATCGTCCAAAACAAAAAAATGGCACCTTTTAATTAAAACTCTGCCTATTTTAGTTGTGATTCTTTTTTCCAAGCTGGCTTTCCATTATTTTGGCCTTGAAGTTGTGGGCTTAAATGCCTTATTTACAAGCATTATAGCTGCAACGACTTTTTTGTTAGGTTTTTTAATTTCTGGTGTTATTTCCGATTATAGAGAAAGCGAAAGAATACCTGGAGATATGGCCGCCAGCTTAGAGACCATTTATGACGAATCTTATATTCTTAACAAAAACAAAGCTTGCAAGGCAACAAACGATTTTATAGTTTATTACAACGATTTTCTAAAGTCTTTAATTGATTGGTTTTACAGAAAAGAGAAGACAAGAGATATTATTAGAAAATTGCACCAGATGAATGACTACTTTTCAGATTTTGAGAATATTATGAATGCTAGTTTTCTTTCACAGTTGAAAAATGAACAAAGCAACCTAAGAAAAACGATAATCCGTACGGATAATATCCGGGACCTGTCGTTTATCCAGTCAGCATATGCAATCGTTGAAGTGCTTGCTTTTGTTGTCGTGTTAGGCTTGCTTATCATTAAAATCGAGCCCTTTTATGAAGCATTATTCTTCACCGTAGCCGTGTCCTTTCTAGTTATTTACATGGTTATCTTGATTAAGGATTTGGATAATCCTTTTGATTACGCAAATCATGGAGAAAAAGGAACCGAAGTTTCGCTAAAGCCAATACATGACCTTATAATAAGAATAAATGAGGATAAGAAGTGGCAAACATTAATAATATAAAAAACTGTTAAGTGTTTATTAATTTGCGAAATGATGTGGCGTGATTCACGAAAAGGGCTATTTCCTATTTTTCAGTTTTTAAACAAAAACTTTCCTTCGAGATCAATGCAAGTTATGATTGCCGGATATAGCAAGCAAAGCTTTTCATAACGCCGCTGCAACGCAAAATTTTATACATATCACATTTTGGATATTATCCTGTTTAGGCTCTTAAACCATTAATCTCTAGCTAAGGCTATTTTTGCGATTTAGCTATGTCCCAGGAAAGTTGGCTATAAGAATTGTAACGTGTTAGGCAGAATGTAGCTTCACTCTTGCCCGAGTTCTTGAAGGATGAAAAAATGTCTCTGTATATTCATAACGCTTATCTTTAGGACTCTCTTCAACAATGCCAAATAACAGGTCTGATTTACATGGGAAACATCACCGTTGCTGTTTTAGGCGCAGTTGGATATGCCGGTGGAATCGGCAAGAAAGGAACCTCTACAGATATCTCGCTTTATGACCTCAAAAAAGGCGAAGCCACAATAACCATGATTGAACCAACCCGCTATCCTGAACGGTTAGCGCCCCTATTCTATGCATGCGCATTAGCCACCAAAGCCATAGTTGTCGTGGATGCAGTAAACGCCGAGTTCGGCGAACAACTAGTCATGCTGCAGTGCAGTGGCATTAAAAGCGGCTACTTCGTACTCCGCAACTATATACCCAAAGAAAAAATCGAACCCCTCATCAAAGGCACCCCCATAGAAGGCTTCGAATTCGTAACCGACGACACAAACGCGTTGCGTGAGAAACTTCTCGCTGAAGCCGCCCAAGTAAAACCCGTCGAAGGGCAGGCGGTTGGGACAGTGCCAGTTGACCACGCTTTCAACGTGAAAGGGGTCGGCGTAGTCGTTCTGGGCATTGTTGTTAACGGAACAGTCGTGAAACATGCAAAGCTGAAAGCTATGCCCAGCTCTAAAGTGGCTGAGGTGCGTTCTATCCAGAAGCATGATGACGAATATGAAACCGCAAACTTTGGCGACCGAGTAGGATTCGCGCTCAAAAACGTTGAGGTGGAAGACGTTGACCGCGGCGTTGTCTTAACCAACGACCCCAACGTTAAAACCTCCAATAAACTGCAAACTACTGCCTCGCTTGTAAAGTACTGGCAAACCCCCATCAAAACCGGCATGGTCATACATGTTGGCCACTGGGCACAATTCATCACAGCCAAAGTAGAAGCAGCCTCTGAAGGCGGCGACATCAAAAAACCCGCTCTGACCTTGGTGCTGGATAAGCCGCTGGTTTATAGCCCTGGCGACAAGGCGGTGTTGATGTATCTGGAAGGCGCTAAACTGCGTGTTGCAGGAACAATCGAGCTCTCTTAGATAGCTGCCCTTTTCTTTTTACATTTTTTAAATTTCAGTGTCGTGACGAAGGGCACTCTGTGTTTTTCCGCCCCCGCAAAAAGTATTCAGGTTCCGAATGTGACTGAGTGTTTTTGCTCATAAAACCCCGCAAAAAATACATCAAAAACAAAAAAAGTTTATAAGAGAAAACCCAAAACGCAGGGGTTTCAGTGAAAACAGCTGAAAACGCAAAAAACATCTGCCTACCTGCATTAAAACAACTAAAAAGCAGCCTATTCTTCACAGGTGGCTTAGAAAACAAACTCACCTCATTAATTGCGTTTTCCGCGTTCTACGGATTATTCTTCATAAACTACATCGACATCATCACCGCAGGCAGCAGCCAAAACGGGTACCACTTATGGCTCGTACTGATGTATTTCCTACCTTTCGTAGGCTTCTCCCTGCAAAACCTGACCAACTGGCGACTAACGCTGGGTTTAGGATTAACGGCTTCGCTTATGAACGACGTCTTCTATGGTGGCTTAAAGTTTCTTTTTGGGTTACCCCTTGACATTAACTGGTACTACAGCAATTGGCTAATCCCACAGGGGACACAGCTTTTCAGCCTAAACTTAGGTTTCGCGTTTATCCCTGTTTATTCGTGGATGATGGCTTTATCGATCTATATCAGAATTGCAATTGTGGCCCTATTGTTTTGGACTTGGGCGAAAAAAACCAAAAACAATGGTCTAGTTGCAAATCGCTTAAAAACAACAGCCCATATCCTTCCATGATTCAAGTTTAACTTGCCAACCTCAAAAACCAGACAACAAGGAACAACATACTGACAACCACCATAATCAATTCCACCAACCAACGGTTTTACCCTGAATTCTCACACAGTTTCTTGCCATACCAGAACAAACTCTTAAGGTAGCAACTACATAGGTTTAAGCGGTCACTGACTATGCAGACAAACCGTGTAGGCGCAATAGCAGGAGTCCTCTCACCCATAACAGCAATCATCTTCATCTCTTTAGCCATCGCATCTTACCCAGCGTTTAGCTGGACAAACAACGCATTAAGCGACCTTGGCGTCGTCGAGGGCATAACCAGCACGCTTTTTACAGTTGGAATCTGCGGTGCAGGAGTTTTCGGGATTCTGTTTGCTGTGTTGGGCTTGTACGGTTTTGCCAAAAAAAGCTTGCTGGGCAAGATAGGTTCAGGTTTCTTTGCCGCTGCAACAATCGCGTTAGTTCTTATTGGTGTGTTTAATGAGAGTTTTCGGCCCACGCATTACTTGGTGTCAGTGGCGTTTTTTGTTTTAGCGCCGATTGCTGGTCTGATTTGGACAGGTGCGTTTTGGCGTGGCGGCAAGAGGCGGTTGGCAGTATTCACGGTTGGCATTGCCCTGTTCGCAGCTGCTGTCTGGATACTTGAATTTACAATTCATTATGTGCCTGAAGTTGCTATTCCTGAAGCGGTTTCAGCTGCCGCAATTTCAGCTTGGGTAATTGTGTTGTCAGCAAAAATACTTAAAAAAACGGTTTAATCCGCTTCCGTTCTGCTCCACTTTTTAACTACCCGAAAACCCGCATAAGCAATGAATGCAAAAAGTACAATCAGGATGGCTGCGGCGACTGTGGTGCCGATTAAGTTTTGACTCTCAGGCGTTGGAGTCGGTAAAGTGGTTTGGGCGCTAACCAAAGCAATCTGAGCAAAAAAGTAAAAAATAATGATTACGAATATATGGTGCTTTCTCAATTTTAACAACCGAGATACTGATTTGTTGTAAATCACTTAAAAGCTTTGGTTCAATCCCTTACATGCGGCAATCCAGATACATTTGGGCACAGCAAAAAGAAGAAAACTCGATTCTGTGGTCGTGTGTTTTTGCGTATTCAATTGCTGCATATGAGGGGAAAGCTATTCCGTCAACGCCAGCTTTAAGCGCTAAAATATCGGTTTCTGTTCGGGGTTTGCCTTTGGGGCGCATACAACCAAGCAGAAGCGGTGTATTGGGAAAGGTGGTGCGTGCGGCTGCAGCGGTTTTTGCAATGTCGATAGGGTTGGGTGGTTGGGTGTTGGCCATTTGGGTGCCATGTATTGGCATGAATGCGATGATGACGATTGCGGCGGGACGGCAGTTTTGTAGGATTATTTTGAGGGCTTGGAGTTCGCCGTCTGTGTGGCCGTTGTTTAATCCGACGATTACATGTGGAATCACTGCGATTCCTGATGCATTTAGTGCTTGAAGTGATAAGGCGTAATCTTGGACGGTGACGTTGAGGTTAAGTGTATTTTGGATGGTTTGCTGTGATCCGAGGACATCGATTAGGGCTGCATCGATATCGGCGGATTTCAGCAATGCCGCAGTTTTTGGTGTAATGATGCCTGTGTGAACAAAAACTGTTAAACCCAACTCATGCTTAAACCGTGCCAAAACGGGTGAAAAATCTTCCAATGGAATGGAACCGTCTGGCAAGCATCCTCCGCTGATTAGCACTCCTTTTGCGCCTTCTGATTTGAGTTTTCGGCCCAAATCAAAAAGCATCTTTGGTGTAAATGCGGGGTGCATGGTTTCAAGGACTTTTCCCCCACAATGCTTGCATTTCAAGGCGCAACTATTGCCTGTGATGGAGATGGTGGGGAATTCATTGGTGGAGCTGCAGAACTGTTTGGTGCGGTAATACATGAAGCTTGGTGCATAGAAGCGGATAGTGCTGCTTTGGGGTTTTAAGGCACATGAATCGAGAAGAGCTTCAAATTCGGCGTCTTTGAGCTTCCAGATAGCGTCAGCGGACAGCATATAAGTCAAATACCCTTTATTCGGAGCTATTAACTTCGTGGTTAGTTGCGATTTTTTCTCTAACCCCCCTTATTTATACTCTCAACAATCGCCTAGAAAACCAAGCAAGGGTAGGCGTTTGCTGGTTGGCTGCGTCTGGGTTTGTATGGTTGCTGGGTGATTAAATTGCCTGCTATGCATCTGTTTTTGCAGTTGACCGATTTTAGGCTTCGAGAGGCCTCTACCTACCTCAAAGCACCTACCCCCTCCCTTATATAAAGGATAAATAGGCAACTTCTACTGCTCTACCGAGACTCCCTATCCCTATAGAAAGAGAAAAACGCTTGAAGTCATCACTGCCTCAGATGCTTCTGTGCAAGCAGCAGTCGCCAAGTCGTCAACTCAGCGAGGTTCGCCAATCCCTCCGCGTTGAGATAGTTGTTTGCGGTTTCGTCAAAAAGCACGTTAGCGGACGCGGGAAAATCGTCATCAACCCACAGAATATAGGTAATCGGCACAAGATTCAACGCTGGAATCTCAACTGACGCCTGCCCAAAACCAAGCGGCTTGCCCCCCAGCATTAGTCCTGCATCGATAAGCCTCTCATGGCAGCAGAAGCTCTTGGCAACTGGATCTACTGCCTTGCGTACAAACGCGTTCTCGTAAGCCACTCCACCCGGAAACTCGCGAAACTTCACTTGATTGCCGTTTCGGGGCTTCTTGGTTGCATGGGAGTATTCGATGAGTAGCTCGATGATCTGGTGGTGCATTGTTGGGTTACTTACTTCGGGGTCTGCAATGCCTTTCTGGAGGTCATCTTGGAATTCGCCTGTCTGCAGGTCCAGCGAGAAACCAAGGAACCTAAAAACGTGACTATCTCCAGCTTCGGCTAGCTGTGCTAGCCGTAATCGTTGCTCAACTGTAAGGTTTAAGGTAACCAAGATTAGCACTCCCACACACTACATGTAGGCTGGCTTCTTCTACATTTTGGCACCCACAAAACCGTCACACCCTTAAGCTAACCCAATTGCACAGTCTGGATCAAATCTATGAAGAATGTTGGATAAATTCCCAAGACGATAATTAACACAATCAATATGACAAAAGACAGCTTCATCCATCTGGAAATCACAACAGTCTTTTTAAGGTCTTTACCCTCGGAGATTTCACTTCTAGATTCACCTAAGAAAACCTTCAAAGTGAACCTGATCATATAAGCAAGCGAAATCACCGTGGCAACAAGCATAAGAAAAGTCGGCACAAGATAAAACTGATCAACATACATTATTTGAGATGCCCCAACAAATATCAAAAGCTCACTCATGAAACAAGCAAACGGAGGCACACCAGCAATACTTAGAGAGGCTATTGTCGAAGATAATGCTGTGAAGGGGATCTTGTTGGCTAAACCGCCCATTTTGCGGATATCTCTTTCGTCTGTTTGATGCATCACCCCTCCTGCAGTAAGGAAGAGGAGACCTTTGCTAAGGGCGTGGCTGATAATATGCAGCACCGTTCCAGTTATTGCAGTTGTCGAAGCTAAAACCACTGCTACGCCTGTCGCGGCGTTTGCTGGAAATAGGGAAAGCCCAAACATTACGTACCCCATGTGTGCGATGCTTGAGTATGCGATAAGCCGCTTTATGTCATTCGAAACCAAGGCAATTAAGGCTCCAAAAAAGGCCGAAAGAACACCCACTACAGCTAAGGCATGAAGAAAGTCGGTCCCGAATGCTAAGCCCACCGCTGGAAAAACCATCCCCAGCGAAAGACGCAAAATCGCATACGCTCCAGCGCTGATTATGACGCCACTTAAAAGAGCCGACATGGGCGCGGGAGCTTCAGAGTGAGCATCGGGAAGCCACATATGCACGGGTACAACGGCCATTTTAACAGCAAACCCGCCAGTAAGGGCGATAAGGAGCCACTTGGCAACATCAGGCAAGGCTAGTGACAACAGGGAGTCTCTTGCAACAAACATATCAGTGGTGCCAGTAACCCAGTAGATTGCTCCTATGGACAAGAGCACAAAAACGGCGCCTGCGTGAGTGTATAGGAAGAGTTTGAAGGCTTGTTTGTAGGCGTCTTCGTAGCCCCATTCGCCGACTATGAAGTAGGCGGGGATGAGCATGAGTTCCCAGCAGAAATAGAATAGTATCAAATTAGAGGTTAAGAATACGCCGACTAATCCGACGGAGAGCATGCATAAAAGAGCGTAGTAGGCGGCAAGGTGCTCTTTTTTTGCCATGTAAGTTATTGAGAAAAGTGATGCGGCGAGAATAAGGACCAGACTGATTAGGGCAATTGAAACACTGATGCCATCACTGAAAAGGGTGAATGTTGAACCCATTATTGCAGATATCCAATTGTAGGATTCTACATATCGGTGGTCGGGACTGCTGAGAACAACAGGCACTGTCGATAACACCAGAAAGATATTGATTATGGCGATTAATGCGACAAAAAGAGCCGCTGCCTTAGCTGATTTCTTACCTGTCAAGTAAACAAATGGTATACTTATTGCAGGAAAAACAAAAACTGCTAAAAGAGCAAAACCCATGCTACACCGCTCCGGTCAATATTAAAATCACCACCATCAAAATCACACCAAGTATCAATGCAACAATGTAATTCTGAAACGTCTTTAGAGGAATCCGATTAAGCATCAAGCTGACACGCACAAACAAATCCCCCAAGAAACTCATCAACCGAGTAAGCAAACCATCAAGACGCATAAATCCCCCAGACAACACTTCAACCCCTTTACCCACGAACATAGAAAATTGATTCAACACGATATCCACACGCAAAAAACCTACAGATAGCTTCTCGACCCCTTTAGCGATGCCATAGTAGAAGTCGTCAATGAAGAAACTGTGACCCAACAGCTTGGCGAGCGGATTTTTACCTGCAGCAACATTGCGGATACCCATAAAACCGCGGTAATAGCTCCAGTAAGCCAATATGAAAACGGGTAAAAGCAACCCCATGAATAAGGGAAATTCAAGGGCGGTGAAGGCTCCTGTTAAAGAGATGTCAAGGTCTACATGCATAAAAGCGGCGACAATCGGCTCAGATAAGCCCCAGACAATACAGAAAACCGCTAAGACTGCCGCGGGAAGTAACATTATTTTATAAGTCTCATGAATGGGGCTTTTTTCTATGCGTTCGGGTAGTTTGCCCATGAAGACTAAACTGAACATTCGAATACAATATGCAAACGTGATGGCGGCGGTTGCATAGAGCAAAACCAATTGGATTAAGCCCGCGGTGGAGCCGATTTCAGCTACACTTTCTAGGATGAGGCTTTTGCTGAAGAAAGCAGCAAACGGAGGCAACCCACTTGCAGTCAGCACCATTATCAGAGCCAAAACAAAGGTGATGGGCATTGCTTTCCTTAAACCCCCCATCAACCGCATGTCCCTCGTTCCCAAAGCATGTATAATGCCCCCTGCGAGAAGAAAGCCGAGGCCTTCGAAGAAGCCATGGCTAACCGTGTGGAAGAGACTTGCAAACCAGCCGACAGATGCAGCTCCAGCAACCGCAGTGCCTAAGCCCGCCATCATGAAACCGATCTGGCTAACAGTAGAGTATGCAAGGACACCTTTGATGTCAGTAGTCACCAGACCCAGCGTTGCGCCGATGAATGCGGTTATAACACCGATCCAAGCGATAGTAGGAAACCAGGTTGCCTGTAGAGCAGTCATTAGAATGGGAGCTGCCGAAAAAATCAGTATGAACCTTGATAGCAGATAGACACCAGCTTTAACCATCGTGGCGGCATGGAGCAGGGCAGAGACGGAGGTGGGGGCTTCCATGGCACTGTATAGCCAAGTGAAAAGCGGAAACTGCGCAGACTTCGCAACAGCAGCCCCCAAAACCAAAAAGGCCGCAGTCACCAGTAAACCCACCTCAAGGGTTCCCGCTGCAGCGCTAGCCGCGATACCGTTGACTACACCGCGGAAACTAAAAGTGCCAAACATAAAAAACAATAAACCGATGGCTGCGAGCAGGCAGACGTCGCCGATGCGGGTCATGATGAAAACTTTAACACCACTATGGATGGATTCGGGTTTCTTGTACCAGAAACTAATCAACGCATAACTGCATAGACCGACCATTTCCCAGAAAATAAACATCTGAAGCAAGTTATCGGAAAGAACTAAACCGATCATGGAGCCGATGAAGAGCAAGAATAGAAAGTAGTACCGCGATAAGCCTTTTTCGCTCTTCATGTAACCAAGGGAATAGATTACTATGATTAGGCCAAAGAAGCTAACCAGACAGGTGAACAGTACGCTTAGCGGGTCAATGTAGACGCCTGCGGTGATTCCGCTTGGAAGCCAACTTATTGTATATGTTAAGGCGTCGCCGTATCCAGACCAGATGCTTGGCACCAAAGACAAAGCTAAAGCTGCTGTGAGGGCAGCGATTGCTACTGCGTAGTAGTTGCGTATTTTTTGGCTATATCGTCCGATGAGGGGTACAAATAAGCTAGATAGGAGCGGGATTGCCCAAACAAGCCATGCGGAATAATACTCAAGCGACATTCATTTTCGCCTCGCCGCCTTTTTCGCCTATTCCATGGAGGTGTTTGGTTTACTGTTCTTTACAATACTGTGGAGCTATGGACAGTTGAACAGATGTTTTAGTGACACCGATACAAGTCTCAAAAGATAGTTATACTGTTTAAAACCTCCACGTATAGTATTGTCACACGTATTATTTTTAATTTGCCATTTTAACAAACGGATAAGTGCTTGAAGTTTTTCTATACATCCGTCGAGGAATGCATCACCCATTTATACAGGTGTAACCGCTTATTCTAGTGGAGAGTAGGCTTTTATGGGAAATAAAATAAACATCGGCGAGAAGGCACCCACCTTTTATTTGCCAGACGCTGAAAATAGAAACCGAAGCTTACCAGAATTCTTAGGACAAAAAGTTGTACTCGTTTTCTTCGTTGAAGACTTCACCGTATTATGCACCAAAGAAGTATGCGAATTTCGAGATTCGATGGATAACCTTATCAACCTAGAAGCCCAAATCGTCGGAATAGACACCAATCCACCCCAAGCACTTATCCGTTTGTT
>JAMDCS010000006.1 GCA_023488835.1 Candidatus Bathyarchaeota archaeon | reverse complement strand
GCTTTTTTAAAATTCCAAAAAAGAATCGAGGCAAAAAAGTGTGTTGGGGGATGCTTTTGTATACGGAGATGGATAGGCTTATCTTTCCATGAAACCACTTGGTAGATAGGCCTCACTATGAAAACCCAAAACAGCTACATTTCCAGCCAACAAATGCGTGCCCTTGAAGTTAACGCAGAATACTTCGGCGTCAGCCTCCTACAGCTTATGGAGTTAGCTGGGCGCAACGTAGCCCAAGAAGCCATAAAACGGTTCCCTAAGGGGGGGAAGGTTGCGATCTTTTGCGGGCTTGGCGGTAATGGTGGAGATGGCTTTGTAGCAGCTCGCCATCTGTTAGCTGCTGGTTTTGAGGTTTTCATAGTGAGGCCTATCTACCAAGTGGTTTCATGGAAAGATAAGCCTATCCATCTCCGTATACAAAAGCATCCCCCAACACACTTTTTTGCCTCGATTCTTTTTTGGAATTTTAAAAAAGCGAAAACTCTGCCAAAATCAGCCTATTTGTTCGAAATTGTTCGAAGCCTATATAATCATGCTGGGTCTAAATGCGTTGGGGGGCTGACCTGTTTTAGTTTGGTGGCAGATGGCTTTGATTTGCGTTTTGTGGGCGTATTGTTTTGGTTTGATAGGTTCCATAAACAGGTATGTCATACGTCATAAATCGGAATATTCTACCCAAATACTCACCACTCAATCAAAAAACCTCTCTGAGCCCCTACAACAGCGATTTTTCTTACTCCTTTCACCTAAAATTAGTCAGTTAGAGTGTTCTACCCCACGATTTTCGGCAGTAACTTTGCAGCATCCTCGATTTTAGTTTCGCAATTTGCCCCAAAAGTCTAAGTGAGTGGTCACCCTAATGCGCAGACATCTATCGCCAGATTCTTTTTTGGCAAAGATTCTGTCTCAGATTTCGAAGTCACTTCGAAAAAATGTCGAATGTACACTTTTTACACTAAATAGTTAAAAAATTATATATGCAATACTTAAAAAAGCACTTAATAGCAAAGCTTTTCCATGGGTGTTGCCAAAAATTGCTGCTACGGACACCGAAAGCCAATCGGCACCACTCCGCTTTTGCGGTCTTGGAGATTTTTCCTGAAATCGAGGGAAAGGTTATTTTTGGGTCTTCACGTAAATCTGGCATGGTGTTGTTCGTGGCTCCTGCGTTTGAAGGTTTGCGAGTTCAGTGTGGGGGACTGTGTTTTGGTGATGCTTTTGTATACGGTAGTGCTCAGCACCCGGTTGGTTTGGTCACATGCCACATGATTTTTGCTACCATAATGTTAAATTTTTCAAGGCGATTGCATGAGTATTGAACGCAATCTGCTAATTTCGCTCCTAAAATTGACAAAAGAAGGGTCAGCTTTAACTAAAGATGTCAATATAAACGCCCACCTACCCACAAGCACTTGTAATAGTTTGCTGCAAAAAATGCAATCCGAAAACATAGTTTATCTCAAAGGCGACATAATTGAAGTAGACAGCGAAAATCGTATCAAACTCGCCGTTAAAGCTGTCTCCTTAGGGGCTGATTTACAGAACGTAAGTCACCTGTTGTGTTGGCAAGAGTTTGAAGAAATGGCTGCTGAAGCCCTAAAAATCAACGGATACATTGTCACCAAAAACTTGCATTTTAAGCACGATAGCCGACGATATGAGATAGACGTGATAGGATGCAGAAAACCCTTGGTGGTTTGTATTGATTGCAAACGGTGGCAGCACGCAATCGGGGCTTCTGCATTGCGGAAAATTGTGGATGAACAAGCCAAACGAACCGAATCCCTGTCTGATGCGCTGCCCAATGCCAAAATAAACCTTGAATGTACGCGCTGGGAGAAAGCAAAATTCATCCCCGCCGTGCTCTCCTTGATGCCGGGCGCTTACAAATTTTACTATGAAGTCCCCATAGTGCCCGTGCTTTCACTGCAGGACTTCATTAGCCAACTACCCCTCTACGTGGAAACAGTCAAGGTCTACCCGAAAACCTTCAACACCCTATGAGTAGATTTTTAGAATTTCTGTTTTGGAGAGCTTAATCGCTGGGTAGAGGCTTAAAACAAACATCGCCAGCAATGCAGCAATCAGCCAAGCAGCGATTGTAGCGATGGTTGTGGCGGTTACGATGGGGTTAGTCATGAGGATTAGTATGGTGGTTATGATCCCAAAGGACAATCCGACGCCTAAACTTGATAGCAATACCAGAGCGCTTTCGATAGCAGAGACGCGGACAACCAGTTTGGGTCTTGCCCCAACAGCACGCATCATGGCAAACTCTTGGCGCTGCTCATCAATAGACAACATCATATACGCAACCAAGCAGATGGCTGCAGAAGCTACAGAAAACAGGGGGATTAGCATGATTGTTTCCCAAGTTGACGTTAAAAGCGCAGTGTTTTTTTGGCTGATTTGGCTAAAATCGAAAGCTTCTAAGCCAGGATCAACCGATTTTATGGTGTTTCGGATCTCTTCAATGGCAGCTGTTCGGTCAACAGAACCATCCAAGGTAACTAAAAGCAAGTTAGGGCGGCTTAAACCTGAGACATTCATCAATTTTTCGATAGGCACGTACGTTACGTAGCCGTTGTTTAGGGGGTCAACGCAGAGACCAACTATTTGGAAGCTGCGGCCCTTGATTTCTATGCTCTCGACTATAGGATCGGCATAGTTTATGTTCAGATTTTTATCGGTGGAATACATTGTTTGAGCGATAGAATCACTGATAACCGCTTCAAAAGCGCCATTAGTCCTTAAGCTTAGGCCTTTATTTGCGAAATCAACTGATATATCCGATGGGCTTACGCCGATTATTATGGAATTTCCTGTTCGGTCTCCACCGACGGATATCATTTGTCCATCGATTACTGTAAAATTGCCGATTTCCGTAACGTTTTCATATATAACAAGCCGTTCTTGAACAGAAGAAACACCGGGTAAGGACATCAAAGCCGTACTAGCAGAGGTGGGGATGCCCAAATCAGTATTTGAATAGTTGAAGTCACCGCTCCTTTCTCCACTAAACGAGCCAAGTAATTGTCTGTATTGAGTGCCCATGCCGTAATAAGCCACTGCGATGGTGCCCTCTTCGGTTTTTTGCACCCAAGACAGGGTAGTATCGCTGGCAATCAATCCGCCGGCAACTGAAACCGTAAGTAAAACAAACACTACAGAAAGCAAAATCACGATACGGATAATGGGGTTTAGGCGTCTGGCCATACTTCTGGAGGCAATACGCCATGTTAGGGCATGGTATGAGAGGGCTTTGTATTTGCGTGTTACAAATAAGCCGTAGTAGTGTACGGGGGAAAGTGCCTCGGCAGGGGTGAGTTTTGTGGCTTTTAGGATGGGTTGGAACCCAAAAAACAAGGCTAACCCGAAGAAAACCCCAAAAACCAGCGGAATATACCACCAATTCGCCAAGGTATAGCTATCGAAGAGGATGGTTGCGGCCAAAAAATCAGCGACGGACCCAACGATTGTCCCGATTATGCAGCCTGCAGTGACGGTTAAAATGAGCTCTGTTAGAAAGTATCCACCTGCTAGACTGTTGGGGCACCCTGCAGCTTTAATCAAGCCGAAGTCTCGGGTCCGCTGTGCCATCATCAAAACCACAATAAAAGACACTAAAACCGCACCAACAACAAAAATTAGCGCACCAATAAAGGTCAGATATTGCCTAAAAATCGCGTTTAAGCCCAATGTAAACATACCTGTACCAGATGAAATGTTCATGCCTAACTGGCTACTGAACAGCAGAAAAAACAACGTAGACGCTACCGCCAAAGTCAGGGTAATTATAGCTAAACCTGTCTGCAAACGCCTGCGAAGCAAATCATTTATGGGAAAACCCGCACCACTACTCATCATGGCTCGCCAGTTATCCGTCTTTTAGGGTAATAACTTGGTCAGCTAAACCCCGAATTTCAACGTCATGAGTAGATACTATGATGGTTTTGCCCTGGCTTTTGAGTAGCTGAAGTACCTGCACAATCTTCTGCGCGTTCTTTTGGTCCAAATTTCCCGTGGGCTCATCCGCCAAAATCAACTCAGGATCATTCGCCAACGCCCGCGCAAACGCAACCCGCTGCTGCTCGCCACCGCTGAGTTGAGCCGGAAAATGATTCAGACGCTGCTCAAGCCCCACCATCTTGACCAATTCGACAACGCGGGCCTCGATTTCTTGAGCTGGTTTCTGTATCCACTCCATCGGGAAAGCCATATTCTCAGCCACCGTCAACGTAGAAACCAAATTGTAAGCTTGAAAGACAAATCCAATGTGGCTACATCGGAAATCGGAGAGAAAATTCTCGTCTTTTCCCGTCAAATTTTCATCAGCAACGACTATTTCGCCTTGGCTGGGTCGGTCTATGCCGCTTATGATGTTGAGTAAGGTGGTTTTACCTGAACCTGAGGCGCCACAGAGAACCGTGAATTTTGCTTTTGAGACTTGGATGGTTATGTCTTTTAAAACGGAGAGTTTTCTATTTCCAAGCAAGTAAGTTTTTTCTAAGTTTTTGGTGGTAACCATATAGTCAGACATTGGTTTCCCTCGGCTATTGAAGGGTGATAGGTGGGTGCATAAGAATTTTGAGGTACAGTCACTTACGTTACTGGGCGTAGCAGGTTTGGATGTTTAGGTTGCCGCGGTCTCGTTTTAGAATCCGGATCTTCTCAGGGATCTTTTTTTTCTCCCAATCATGCCAGCTGATCTCTTTAAACAGCCACCTTTTCCCCATATGAGCCGCCACCACTGCATGCTTGTACTCGTTACTTGAGGGTATGAATTGGTCTAGGAAGCGGAAGAGTTTATCGATTTGAGGTTGGGGGAAATAGGCATAGTAAGAGACGTTTTTTACTTCGAAGGCGTAGAGGTGTTGACCTCTGCGTGCCATGATGTCGGGTAGTGGGTTGAGGCTTGGGTTGCTGACTGGGACGCGGACGGCGAAGTAGCCGTTTTTTTGGAGCAGCTTGACTAGGGCGGTTTCACTGTAGAAGCCTCTTTTGCGCCAACGTCTTAGCCGAATACGGTCTTCTTCAGTGCTCACGTTTGCTCTCGCCGTTGTAGCTATTTTGGGGTTGGTTTAATTAAACAATTGTTGCATTGTAGAGCGCAAAACTGTGTTTGGGGGATGCTTCTGTATACGCGGGGTTTTGGTTGGTGAACCCGGAGCCCACTGGTGAACGTTAACCTCTGATATAATACACATGCAACCAGTATAACTGATGAGTGATTTCACAACATTCACGTTTTAAAAATACTGGCTCTAATGCATTACATAAGTGCAATAGAATTGCCCCTCAGCCACCCATGCGCCTGCAAAGCAAAGTACCCTTAGAGAACAAAAACGCAACCCACTATACAACAAAACCCGACACCAACTGCAGATTCAGAAACTCTACTAAAAAAAGAAACTGATACTCTCGGAAATACATCAATTTCAAAGAGTTTTGCAGGAGCACTGGGTTTTTGGCAAAAGGCAATATTTTCTTGTTAGAGCAATTTTTCAGCAAAGTTTTCTACAACAAACCAAAATCAAAGCACCCAAAAACTCGAACACCCGATGTTTGACCGTTTAAAGTATTTTGCTAAACTGACGATAATTTAGCCATATTTTCAGATACTAAGGCTATTTATAACCTGAATTATTGCGAAAAAGCTATGCTGGAAAAAAACCAAATATTTTTCCCATAAACACAAAATCAAAAACCACAATAAATGCCCATTTGATAAAAACGAGCTCAATTTATGCCTCTTAGCTAGTTCCCTAGGAGACTGGCATGGACAAAACGGGGGCCTCATATAAGTACCTCCGAAAATCTCCATGTAAAGCAAAACCAGACTTTTTCGGCATCCCTTCGCAAGTTTAACACATTTTTCTGAGCTAAACTGCAAATAGTAAATTTTGGCGTTTTCCTGCAAAACTTTTAGCCCTTGCCCAAATGCACTAACAGCGTCTGTTTAAGTGAGGTCAACTTATCTTTTCATTTTTAATTTGATGTCTTTAGGTCTTGCGATTTTTGTTCTGGTCTGAAGGGTTAGAGATCGATGATTGTTCTAACAGAAAGCAGCCTTAGTGTAAGAAGTAAACTGTTACTCTTTCTGACTTTTGGGGATGCTTCATTTTGGTTCTGTAACCGGTGGTTCAAAAAATAGGTTGAATCTTTTTTGTAATGCAACCAGCCCCACCAGCATTTAGGGTATCACAAGATAGCGCCTTTCAGAGCGTTTGGGATCTACACGAGTTGAGGAACACTCTGCGCAGACTATGAACAGATGTAATAAAAAAATACCTTTGTTTTATACAAGCTGGATTGTCTGCAAACAGCAAAAAACGAGGATGCACAAAAAATTTTGGTATACCAAAGCATCCCCAAAACACCAAAAAATTCTAACACGAGCTCTTAAATTAATTTAGCTTCGCTTATTGGCCAATTTTCCGCTAATCTATTAGTGCATATAAGTTTCTAAAAATTGGCTTTGATTTGAGCTTGAGGAGTTTCTCTTTTGATTAAGTATATCCCGAGTGCTCCTTTCTACGGCAGGCGCTTGGTTAAAAATCCTTGATCAGTTGCACTCGTGCCATAAATATTGCATAATAAAACTATGTTCACCAATGCCCACTAATGGTAAAAAGGTAAAAGGTGCTCGGACCTTAGCGTGGTCGATTGCGTTCTCAGCTACATAGGAAGCATCCAATCAGCCCAATTTAATGCAAAATAGTAGCAGACAAGAGTAAAAAAAACACCCTAAAACTTTGGTGCTACATCGGCATACCGACAAGAGGAACAGCCTCAGCTTGCCCATGTATCTTGCGCCAATGCACATCCTGCGCCTCCAAAGTATCAAAAACCTTTCCGCAATCTCTGCACCTATATTTGGCTGATAAAGTCCGGTAGGCGGCATCCTCATAATCTTGGAGGGCATTATCTGAAACAGCAGCGTAACTTTCGACGTATCCTTCTTTTCTTTCGTTTTTTCTTCTTTCCACTATGACAACCTCCAAAACAAGAAAACACTCACGATAGCTTTTGTTTTTATTGCTTTAAAGGCTGTGTGAGTGGCATAAGACTGCAACAAACCGTTGCTAATCGCCTCAATTGGAAGTGCCTATGGGCAATTTGGTATACAAAAGCATCACCAAAACACAGTTTTTCCGCAGTCTAGAAAGGTTTTTCAACAAAACAGCCCCTAAAACAATTGGCGATCATATGTCTTGTTTTAAAGTTGTAAACAAAACCCTCAAGTTCCACACCAATGGCGAAATCGATTTTATCGAGCTCTCAGATGAGGTTCAAGAGGTCGCATCCAACTCAGGAATCAAAAATGGTATCGTCCACGTTTTCGCGCCTCACGCGACCGGTATTTTAATTCTAACGGAAAATGATGCAGCCCTTCTGGAAGATATCAAGGCTTTTCTGGAAGAACTCGCACCTAGACGCCATGATTACCAGCACCCATCAAATGCACATGCACATTTGCGCTCAATGGTTCTGCCGCCTGACAAGACTTTACCGCTTATGGATGGGCGGGTGGCGTTTGGTACTTGGCAATCATTGTTGTATGTCGAGACAGATGTTTACCCGCGGGAAAGAACCTTTATCGTTCAGGTCATGGGTGAATAGATGGTTTTTATTTTTAAAGTTTTTTCGTTTTTTACTTTCGGTTATCGTAGCCCATAAAATGCGTTGCCTATGGATAAATTGAGCACTAACATGATAATTACTGTATCTTATGGCTCCGGTTTTATCGTTTTGTTTTAAATTGTGTGAGTTCGACAGATTTTCGTGAAGGTAGATAGTAGAAAAAAGCGTTGAGCAGCACTTTAACACTTACTTAAGAACCTAAACTCACCAAAACCATGGAATATCCTGGCATATAGCAACATTTAAGCTACCTTAGATGCTAAATCAGGATGCTAACTAAACCCAAAACAGCACAAAAAGGAATAAATGAATTGAGCGACGCATGATTATATAAGCTTCGCACCAATTCGGTCCTAACCACGACGCTCGGTCTTTATTCTCTTTTTAACACCCTTGGAACGCATCCGAGACTTCTTTTTCGCATCAATAAGCATCGAGGGTTTTTCAGCTAAAGCATCAGAGTCCGTCTCTTCAACAGGCAACTCATTAGCGGCATCAGCAAAATCGTCGAAGGTGACTTGCTTAGCACCACTTTTAACCATGGCTGCAATGGCGCGGTCAACATCGCCCGGCTTAACATCAATACCCAAGGTGGCATCCATAAGCACAAAAGTTTCAAAGCCAAGTTTACGTGCATCTAAAACCGTGTTAACTACGCAGTAATCAGTCGCTAAACCCGAAACAAAAAACCGCTTTACACCAAACGTCTGTAACTCATTTTCGAGGCTTGTGCCATCAAAAGCTGAATATGCTTCATGATTAGGATCCGTAGCTTTAGAGATAACCAGCGTGTTGTTGGGAAGTTTAAGGTCGGGACTAAATTTGGCACCTTGCGTATTTTGTACACAGTGAATTGGCCAAACCCCCCCTTGATCCTTAAATGACATATGGTTGGGTGGATGCCAGTCACGTGAAGCAATAACATGCGCTTCAGCAGATTCAAAAAGGAAAACATAATCGTTGATTAGGGGTATTATTTTGTCAGCGTCTGCTACGGGCAAAGCGCCGCCGGGTAAGAAGTCGATTTGGACGTCGGTTATTAGCAGTGCGTCATGCTCATTTAGGTTGATAGATTTGGATTTGTTCACACTCTTCACCTTTCAATGCCTATAAAGAGACTCTAAAACTATAACTGCTAATGCTGGTTCTATTGGATAAAGCTTTTTCCCGTTGCATCGCTAACTTGTAGTAAACACTATTAATCGTACTAAGATTAGGTAAATGGTAAAAGCTATGCCTATTTTTGCGTACATACTTTTTAAGGTGGCTTCTGGCACTGAGCAGGAGGTGGCGCAGAAGCTGACGGAGTTTGAGGAGGTTTTGCATTCGGATATTTTGTTTGGCGAGTATGATGTGGTTGCGCGGATTGCGACGGAGGATCTGGATAAGCTGGAGGAGTTTGTTTCTGAAAAGATTAGAACAGTGCAGAATGTGCTTGTGACGTCGACTATGATTATTTCCCGAGAATACAAAGGGAAGGCCGCTTTGGCTAAAAAATCTTAATCACCCATTTTAACTCACTTTCGATTTTTCGGGGCTTAGAAACATAACAGATAAGAATAACACCCTTGAAGTTGCATTTTTGTTGTCATTTTAATATGGTCATAATAAGATTGTTTAACTGAATAATGTAAAAAGTGACCATTCGAAATTTTTTCGCCAAAACAATCATTCGAAAATCCCAAATTCAGAAACCTCCACAAAAAAAATCCTTAATTTAACCAGAATAGAGCCAATCAAATCCCCAATTTACTGGCTAAGACAAGAAAAGACACCACTAAAGCAACAAAAAAACCCGAAAATACTTCAGCCAAAAACTCAAGAGAGCACCTCAGATCCCCAAGTACACTCATCACACCGTTATTTTCATAGTAGGCTACTTACATCACTCTTTAGAGAGCACTTTTGATGCCTTTTGCAGCCTCAAGCTTCGGTTCTCAACTTGTTTTTTGCTCCCAAGTTGCAACATTAGTGTGTCAGTCGGAGTTTGAGCGCCTCTTCCGCTTGCTTATATGTTTTGAGCGTCGGCATGATTATATAAGGTTCGGTTAATTTCGAAATTTTAGCCATTTTCTGGGGGTTTTTAGCTAAGAAAACTTTATTTTGGTGATGCTTTTGTCTATGGGCGATAAATTGACGCGCTTTTTACTGTTTTTGTAGGGGAGGGGAGGTCTGGCAGAGCAATATCAAATTCGGAGTTTCGTTCGGTTTTGTTTTTCTGCTTGCAGAAAAAAGATGCAACCAGCTGCAACCCAAAGCAGACGCAGCCAACAAAATAGACGCTTTTACCAAGTCCGCTGGTAGAAGATGGTAAAAGAGGGGTACTTAGCATCTTCTAAGATTGAAAAACGGATTTACCCCGCATCTAGGTTTGGGGGGTTTTGCTCGTAGAATATAGTTATAGCTATTCTGCAATAGCTGCTACGTATGAACCTAAAAAGCAACGTTTAAACCTAATTACAACCAGCCAGCAACGCAGCCCAAACGCCGCTAGCAAAACAGACGTCGGCAGCTAAGCCCGTCTGGTAGATGATGTGCAAGGGGAAACGCACAACCACAAATAGAATATAAAAACAAAAAATACAACCCAAAAAGACGGGGAAAAGCTTTAAAGGCATCAAAGAGCCGCATGTTTGTGATGCCCAATTGAAGCTACTCATCAGCCCCATAAACGAAGCCGAAGCCCAAGAAGCAATTGCAGGCGGCGCCGACATCATCGACGTTAAAAACCCCCTTGAAGGCGCGTTAGGGGCAAACTATCCTTGGGTTATCAAAAATATACAAAAACTTACACCTAAACCGCTCGAGGTAAGCTGCGCAATAGGCGACGTATCAAACTTGCCCGGCTCGGTTTCGCTGGCGGCTTATGGCGCAGCATCCTTAGGCGTGGATTATATTAAAGTTGGATTGTACGGATTAAAAACACAAAAAGACGCCATATACCTTTTACAGCAAGTCACCAAAGCCGCTAAATCAATTAATCCTCAAATCAAAATCGTAGCAGCCGGATATGCAGACGCACAAAAAATAGGCACACTCAAGACCACATTAATCCCGGAAATCGCCCATAAAGCAGGCGCTGACGTTTCCATGCTTGACACATCCACAAAAGACGGCACAACCCTCTTCACCTACCAAAACAAAGAGCAACTCCAAACTTTCATCCAAACCTCCCATGATCTCGGCCTTAAAGCAGCCCTTGCAGGGTCACTGCGCAAACAAGACCTCGCCACCATCTACCAGTTAGGCGCAGACATCGCAGGACTCCGAAGCGCAG
>JAMDCS010000041.1 GCA_023488835.1 Candidatus Bathyarchaeota archaeon | reverse complement strand
CTGCCATGTTATCCGTAATCAACGTAACAAGTATTCCATCACGCTTAAGCTCATAAGCCGTAAGCCTAGCACCCTGTAGCAATGGTCGGGTTTCGTCGGCGATGACTTTGATTTTTTTGCCCTGCTCCCACGCAGCCCGAACCACACCCAACGCAGTCCCGTATTCAACCGCGCACAACTCGCCCGCATTGCAGTGAGTAAGTATCGTGTCGCCATCCTTGATTAATACGGAGCCGTTCTTACCGATTGCACGATTGTTCTGTGCATCTTCATCAGCTATCTTTTGTGCTTCCAAAATAACTGCTGCTTTTATTTCTTCAACGCCGCCTGAAACAGTTTTTGCTTTGTTTAAAACTCGGTCAACGCCCCAAAACAGGTTCACCGCCGTTGGTCTTTGGCGTTTAATGACTGTGCCAGCGGTTTCCAGTTCCGCCAGCAATTTGTCTGTGCTTTTTGCTTTTGAGTGGTAAGCTGCCAATGCCACGCCAAACCCTGCCGCTGCACCCAGCAAGGGCGCTCCTCGGACGCGGAGAGTTTTTATGGCTTCAGCCATCTGGTCCACTGTTTTAATCTCTAAGGTTACTTCTTGGAGGGGTAGTTTGGTTTGGTCGGGTGTTATGACGGTTCCGTTTTGCCACTTAATCATCCGCATATTCCATGTACCTCAGACGTGAATGTAATAACGCCTAGTTATGGGAGCTTGCGTTAAAGATTTTCTGTCCCTAATGCTTGAAGCGTTGAACCAAATCAAGGAGGTTGCCGTAGAGGTCCTCGAAAACCACATCGATGCCCCAAGCCTGCACCTCTGGCTTACCATAGAACTTTACCCCCTTAGCCTTCAAGGCCTTGTATTCTTTGCGGCAATCATCAGTTTCTAAAGTGAGGAAAACGTGGTCTCCCGCCTGCTTTCCCATCGACTTGCGTTTTTCTTCGCTGTCAGCCACCACAAACGTCAACTCGAGGTCAGTTTGGCCTTTAGGCGAAACAGTGACCCACCGCATGTTGCCCAAGGGGAGGTCTTGGCGTTTTTGGAATCCGAGCGTTTCTGTGTAGAATTTTAGGGCTTCATCTTGGTCTTTTACAAGCAGGGTTATGTGGCCTATTTTGTTCAATGTTTCCACTCAGCAAGGTTAACAAAATGAAAAGGTTGGCTTAAGTTTTCGCTTAGGCAGAGGTATCAAACG
Organism: Candidatus Bathyarchaeota archaeon; assembly: GCA_023488835.1. The sequence goes on along the minus strand of JAMDCS010000041.1, from coordinate 9,983 downwards.
GCGATTTTAAGGATGTGACGACTTCGACAGGAGAGTCTTCGCCTGATTTTAGCCGTTTCTTCCATTCCTCACCAACAGCGATTAGCGAGAATATGCCTGAAACTTCAGCTTTGGATTTCTTGACAAGGTTCACGAGGGCTTCTTGGGTTTCACCGCTTTTAATCATGTCATCTACGACCAGCACGCTATCGCGTTTCTTGATTGATTCTTTGGGAATGTAGAGGGTTACGGTTACGCCTGAATCTCTGCCTAAAATGTAGGTTTCTTCCAAGAAGGCTTTGACGCCGACTTCCTTGTTGCGTTTGGCAACGATGAGGTTTACGCCCAATGAGTTGGCGACCATGGTGGCTAATGGGATGCCGTCGACGGCAGCGGTTAAGATTTTGGTTACGCGTTTGCCAGCAAAGTTGGCGAGGGCGTGGTTTGCTGCTTGCTGGAGTATGTTGTAGTCTCCGACGATTTCGGTGTTGTCAAAGTAGCCTATGTCGTCGAATTTTATTCTGCTGCGGAGTTCCGCTTCTAAACCGACGAGTTTGGTTAGTACGCGCCAGAGTTGTTTGGCTCTTGTCGTGTTTGGCAGCACGTGGCCTTTGGCGTATCGGCTAAGAACTGTGACTGGTAAGCCTGTTTTTGAGGCTAATTCTCGGTAAGTGATGTTTCGCTTGTATTTTGCTGTTCTTAAAAGTTCGATTGTCATTAAGCGAAGTTTCAAATCTTCTGCGTGAGTGCTCAATTTTCCTTATCCCCTTTTTTACATTTATTAGTTAATTATTATATGCTATCCAGTATTGTATCTTGGCAATTTATAACTTTCCGTTAAAATTAAAGTAAGCGCACGAAAAGAGGTGAGCCCTCAAATTCTAAAGCTGTTAATATTTTGTTAAGTATATTGTGCTTCCTTCTTTGAAAGCACGAAGCAGTTCGCAATGGCGTAGAATAGCAAATTGGCGCTCCATCTCTTGAGGTGTTATATCGAGCAATTCTGTTAATTCTTCTCGGCTAATTTTCCCTTTTTCTGAGACGATATTATAAATTCTTTTTTGCAGGTCAGTCAGCCCCTCAGTACCTGTTTGCCCCAATTGCTTTCGAACGGATAAAGTAGACGATACAGCCAAAGGGTCACATACTTTAGGCGGACTCATAAGCTCAAAACAGCAGTCTTCACAGAGAACTTTTCCTTGATAGTTGTTGACTTGGTTCTCGTGCAGACTTATTCCGCAACGTTCACATTTCATATCAGGAGCCTTCGCATCTTTATTCATGGTTACCGTTTATTTTCTTTTCGCATCTCTGGGAAAAATGATTAAGGTTTTTAAAATGGAATCGTGATTCCTATACTGCAAGGGGGTACATGGATTCAGAAGGCTAAACGATTATTCTTAACTGCGCTCTTCGGCTCAATCATATTTGTCACCAACGTGTTTCTGCCTCCCCCACTAAACTATCTCATCATCGTCGTTCAAGCTGTTCTGCTTGCGTTAAGCGGATTATTCATTTCAAGAGTAGGCGCTATGTCTGTGGGCGCAGTTGGAGGGCTCTTAACAGCACTCGTCAGCCCAGCCTTGGGACCCTTCACCTTCTTCTTTGCTTTCCTCTTCGGCGTCTTCGTGGACGTTTTCCTGTTCCTATTCAAAATCAACGCTTCTCCCCAGGGCGTAAGCCGCAACAAAATGATGGCTGCCATGGCTCTTAGCACACTGCTAATTGCCGTTTCAAGCTATTCCGCATTCACCATCTTCCCACAGTACATCAATTCGCAGGGGTTTTCGTATGTTAGTTTGTTTGTTCAAAGAAGCCAAATGCTCGATGCACTTGTCTTGTTCATGGGTCCTGTTACGGGTGCAGTGGCGGGTTACGCGGCTTCTTACTTGTGGAATAAGTACCTGCGGCATATCAGCGTCTAAAGCGGCAGGTCTTTTATTTTCTGGTCAACCAACTTGGCAATCATCAAACTAGAAATAAACACGCACTTGACACCCAATAGCTCGGCTAGTTCAGCGGGTTTCTGGTCTTGGGTCACAAGGATTAAACAGTGTTTGCCTGCGTACTCCACAATGTCCCTGTCTTTAGCGCTCTTCAACCCCGCTTCCTGAGCAGTCAACACCTGATAGCCTAAAGTTTCCAAGTACTCCTTCAAGCCAGCGTACATTTCGTCAAGCAGAATCTTCATGCTTTCCCATTTGTACGGCGAGATTATTTAGCTTTTTACCTATGTCTGTGTGAGCCCTAGACTATAGCACCTAACTCAGGGTAACAAAGGGTAACAGAAAGTTGCCAATTTATTTTTCACCGTACTCTCGCCATGCAGTAGATGGAGCAGTTGACCTTTTTACTGTCTTGCAAGCACAAGGATAATATAGAGAATAGTTAAATCATGTTTGACTTGAAGGTGCCGTTGCTATCAAAAGCAAAATCAGTTCCATTGGCTATGTTAATAAAATCCAAGAAAACATCATGAGCATCAAAAAGAAGGAACTCGCACCCTTATACGAAGACCTGAAAGCCGCGGACTGTGTTATCTGCGGAGGATCAGGTAGATCACTTTATTCACTAAACGCCGCCATGAGCCAAATAGCGCTAAGCCAAGCGGGATGGCGAAACAAAGTTGTCCTAACACCCGACGACCCAGGCTTCCCAGGCAAAAGCATGTATGACGCTGCAGCTGACCTGGAACGCCGCTACAAAAAAACCCTGCTCCTTATGAACTCGGGCAGCGGCTACTCCGACGACCCACTCGTCATGGCACAAGACTTAGCCAAGTACATTGAAGAAAAAAAGTCTTCACATTTCTCTATGGGTCTCTTTACATCTGCCTTGACATCACCATTAGCTGAAATCACCAGTAAATATGGGCAAGTGGTCCAGCTTAAAGGACGCGGCAAATCAAAGCCAACCACTGAGTACAGCGAAACAGGAATGATGGGTGACATTTTTGAACTCGGCACTCTTGAACTTTTGAACAGCATGATTGAAGCCATCTTCCGCAATCTCGAAGTCGGCGCTGTCTTTAGGCTATGCGAAGAGGAATTCGAGAAAGTCGGTGACATGATAGATGCTAACGTCAACTCAGAAACCTATACCCAACTGGTTGACATTTTGGAAAAACGGACAAACGTGTTTCTGGGTGGAAAAGGCACAGGAAACGAAATCGCCAAAATGACGGGCGTTAGACTCTTCCACATCAAGACTTTTCTTGGTGACAACGTTTACATAACAAGAGGCGTAAACACGCCCCATCCAAGAGCGGGCGACTTAGAAATTTTGCTCTCTTTCTCGGGTGAAACGCGGCCAGTCATTATCTGGGCGGATGTGCTCAAGAAATTCGGCGGCACAGTTTTCGCGATAACTGGCAACAAAGACTCAACGCTCGCCAAAAAAGCTGACCTCAAAATTATACTGCCTGAAGAGGTAAAGCCATCCACTCCAAGGCGCTTCTACACCAGAGCAGCCTACGTGCTAAGTCCGTTGCCAGTGAAGCTTGCGGAACGGCTGGGCGAGCGAGGACTCAACCTGCCCGAATACATTATCAGCTGGTACCACTCCGTAACACAATAACCGCTCTGCAACTGCGGCTGGTAATAAGTCCAAGCTTACTGGTTTTTTAGCCAGAAGGGCTTGCCGGAGAGAAAATCAGTCAAAAACTCGGCAAAGTCCCCATTTTCACTATATACATCAAGCACTTCGATGTTAACGAGAACTTTGAGATTTTCCTGTATTGCTTTTGCGATTAAATCGGCGACGCCAACGTTTTTACCTCCATCCGCCAACTTCTCTTTCAACAGCGCGGCTGCGTCGGTGGTTTTGCGTGGCAGCTCTACCATCCAGCGTCCATCCTCTATGTAGGGTCCAGAAATCACCCGTTCATTCTCGGCATACTTAGATAGATACTTCTCGCATTCGGCTTCTCGTTCAAGCGGTGGACCCAAATGTTTCTTGATGTCGGGCAGAACTTGCTGCTCCAGCTCAAACATTAAAACGCTCAGAGATTTCTCGTTGCTCCAAACCGCGTCTTTTAGGACCCTGTAATCGCTTAGCTCAAGCAGTGTGCGCAACGAGCGCTTTGACCTGTAGAGTTGCCCCCATAAAACGTCGGGAACAGCATTCAACTCGCCAATAACCAGAAACAGGACGGCTGAACCGCGGTTCTCCAGTTGCTCTTTTAACGTTTCCGTTGACAGAACCGCTGGTTTAGGAGGATAAAAAAAGGTTTCACTTGGCTTTTTCAAAAAAGCCCTAGCTGCGCCGATGAATGTGTAGAGTTTCTGCGGTTGCACAGCTGAGGCTACGTTTCTTCCTTTATCCACAGGGTCAACAATTACCAGTGGCTCAGGAAAGAGGAGTGAGAGCTCGTTTTCTCGGTCTGCATAAAAGCCCTCAATATCAATCACAACCCGCCGATGGTACTGAGCAAAAGCACGTACGGTTTCAGAAAAAGAACCGAACTTCATTATCAAGAGCTCGCATAGGTAACCGCTAAAGCCGCCAACCTTAATCTCCGCGCCATAAACGCCTGTGCCCGTCATGAACTTTTTGAGAAGCCGAACCTCACCGCGCAGCTCCCTTGCCAAGTGGATTTTGATGTAGTCAGTGTGGTAGGGTGTTCGGTCAGTGGCGCTTTGCCATTCACCTGGCTTAGCATCGTAACAAGGGACAATGTCCACTCGGTAACCATCTGTGAAGATTTCAAGGTAAGGATGCTCAGCGAAACGTTCAACCTGCCTAGCGCCGTCAGCTGCTTTTTTAGCAATCCTTAAACCTACGTCGCCAAGGTTTTTGCGCGGTATAGACGTTGGAAAACGCATGAAAATGTCGATGTCAAGATTCTCGCTTAGCCACGTATCTTTTGCCACAGATCCTTCAACACGCACGACTGCGTCTACGCCTTCTCGCTGGCAGGCTAACCTGATTTTCTGCTCTAATTCTTTGGTTAAAGCTTCAACTTTTGTGTAATCCTTTTTTTTAGGCGTGATTTTTTCCAAAATCCGCTTAGTCAACGCGTTTATTTCTTTTTCCATGGGTTATCATTTAGGGGCAATATTCTTTTAGCGTTGAGTACGTGGGACCTTTAGGAGAAAGTTGGCTTTTTTTAAGCCTTAAACAATCAGCACGTATAATTCCAAAATCGTAATTCTCCTGTCTTTGTACCAAATCAACTAAGCGTTGCTTGTTTGCGCCTGAGCGGACCCGTGCGATTGTTAAGTGTGGACTAAACCCATTGGGGTCTGGCGCGAAACCTAACTCGTGGATTTGGGGTTCCAGCTGCTCAAAGATGCTTGTGAGTTGTTGTGCGCCATCTGTTATTCCTGCCCAAACCACACGTGGATAGTTGAGTGTTGGAAAAACTCCTAATCCCTGAAGTTGGACGTTAAAGGGGTTAAACTTTACATTCTTCATTGCTGCATAGACTTTCTCAACCATTTCAGGGCTGATTCCGCCAAGAAAACGAAGCGTAATATGGATGTTAGCTGGCTCAACTAGTTTCAGGTCGGCGTTTGTTTGAATTAACATTTTTTGCGCTGCGGCAAGCCTGTTTAAGACATTGTCGTTTTTCATATCGAAAGCGATGAAGCTTCTTATTTGCTCGGACATTATTGTTCCTTCAAGTAATTTTAACACATAACCCTCATAAATGCTTTCTAATCAAAGCAGCTGCACTTGATGTGTTTCTGCAGCTTCTTAGGTTTTATCGCTGTTCTGCTGCATCTATTGAGACTTGAACTTAGGTCTTTTCTAGGCTTTTTCAGCCTTTTCTACACTGCCAGTTTTTTCTTTAGTAGTTGTTGCCGAAAAACCCCTTAGGCACAACAACCAACAGCTTGAGGGGAAGATTGCATTTTGACAGCTGCGTCCGAATCGATTGCAGATTGGTTGTGCAAAGCTACCACAAGCAGAAAAGACAACCCGACAACCACCCGAACTCAACTGCACTTTTTTCTCTAACCCCCCTTATTTATAGGCTCAACAACCGCAGAGCCAACAACGCCGTTTATAGGCATTCATTGAAGCATGGCGATGCTGCTTATGCAATTGCGGTGTTGGGTTTATGTTTTATAGGCGTTTGTTTTCGGTACTATTGAATTCTTGAATCATTGAACAGCACAATACAGTCGGGCACTGCATGACCCATTCAGACAACTCACCCGTCTGGAAAGCAACAAACCAGCCGTTACCTATAAGGAATTTTCATGTTCAAATAGCTCAGCAGAAAACTCCCTATTCAGACAGCAAAGCTAAATTTGGCCGTCTTCAAGAATCAGCACATTATCCGTGAAAGTCCGTGAAAGTCCACTTCTTGAAAAGAAACAAAACATCCATACCCAGCAGGCTATACGTTTCCTCAGCCACCACCGACGCATCAATCGTAGAAGGCGGAGCAAAACATGGCATACCCCTCAAAGAAAACGTCACAGTTCCCTGCTGAGTTGACTCATCATTAGTATTCAACGTAATCTGCACATCATCCAACTGGTAAGCGGTCCTTCTGCCATTGGCTGTGCTAAAAGAGCACTGAGAAGGGGCAAGTTTTGAACAGTCAATCCCCAGCCGCAAAGTATCATAGCTTAGAACCGTTGAAAGCGACGCACCCGTATCAACCAAGAAACGGATGAGTTTGGGCTCATTGAATTGACTGCAGGTTATCGAACCAATGATAAAGGCATGCTTTCGACCATCCAAGTCAGCCCTTATTCGCACATTATCAACCTAAAGCAGAAAACAAGACGGCTTCTTACGCACATACTCAATTGCAAAATCATCCGCCGACAAACTAGACAGGGCAATTTTGTCAAGCAGACGCTTTGCATCAGCATAAGCAAATACAACCCGCTGATCCTTAACAGCAATGTACTTGTCAGGATACTTGGAACGTAATTTTTCGGTGTTAGCAAAAATCCACCTGAAATCGGAACCTAACCTATTATGCTTATCAAAAAGTTCCTTATCAGCCGCAGATTTGTCGTTCTTCTTAACTTCGACAACTGTCAAAATTCCCGCCCCTTGTAGTTCCCATTACACTTTATTAATATCAAAGAGACCGTATTTAAGAATTTTCAATAAAAACTAGGTACCGCCATATAAGGAATTTTCACAAACAAAAAGCCGAACAAAACAAGCCAATTTCAAACGATAATACCTTATCACTCCAAGGCAGCCCAGACCCCATCAAAATAGCCACGGCACACCGCAACCAAACCCAAATGCGCACTCCACAAATCAGGCCCCCTCGCCAAGCGGACAGCCGAATCAAAAGCAACAGCCACTTGGGCACCGTCAAAAACTGTGATGACAGCCGCAGGCAAATTAGGCGTCGTTTTTAACTCAAACGCCGGATTATTTAATGCGCTGACCCATTTTGGGAAGGAATGCCGAGGCGGCTTCTCAGCAACAACACGTATGCATACACCCCTCTTAAGTGCAGCCTTCAAGTCAGCCTCAAAATGAAAACACAACTGCCTAAAACGCACCCAACTAGTAACCACCTCAATACTGCGCTGGGCTTCCTGTATCGCAACTGAATACTTTTTACCCCTCTCCCCCTCACTGACTATGCCAAAACAGGGCTTAGGCAACTCCACCACCGCTAGGGCTGACGGGTTTAGGCTGAATTTCTCTGTTACTCGTTTTGCCTCCTGAGAAACCAATGTTAATTCACTTGCTTTCACTTCAAACAGCACCTTTACAGCCTCAGGAAATGGTACAGCGGCGTAACTGACTGGAACCGTCAAATTCTTCCGAACCAACCCCATCTGCTGCAACTCCAAAAGCAAACCATATACCTCCTGACGAGGAACCCCGGCTGCACTTGCAACAGGCCGCGCCCTAGCATTCCCCGCTCTAAGCAATGTCAGATAAACCCGCGCCTGCCGTTCCGAGAGACCCAACCCAACCAAAACCGCCACCCCCTCCAAACTTTTACCCACCCGGGATGTTAGGGCTGTTACGTTGCTTTGCTTAGTCGTTGGCGGGTTGCTTTGGGTGGGTTTTGTTGTTTGGCAGACCATGTTGTGCACCTACTGGTTTACTTTAGGATCCACGAACTGTGCCACAACCCTGCCGCACATAGGGCAATGCACATGAAAACCATAATTGTATGAAGAATCACCAGACAATACAGCGCCCTTCTTAGGGACCTCACAACTACAAGAACATAACCACACAACTCGCCCATCCCTAACCTGGTTGATTTTATTTTTGATAGAAGCTTTAAGGCATGTTTTGGATGATTGCATTTTTATCGCTCATAGATATGGTGTATCGTCCTTTTAAAATTTGCTACACCAATTTTCTATACAAAGTGTACGTCTGGTTGGTGCACAGAAACGCATAATTCAATAGACCGATAGTATCACCAAATTGGTACACAAAATGCTCGAAAGCGAAAGCAAACTATTAAACCGACCCACACAAACCGCAGGCAAACAATACGACAAATACTACATCTACATACCCACAGAATTAGCCCGGGACAGCGCCTTCCCATTCAAAAAAGACGAAAAGCTAAAAATAAAAATCGACCCCCAAAACAAACGCCTAATCATAGAAAAAACAGAATAACCCACACGTAAAAAGCCGATATCTTAACCCCATTTAAATAATTCTTCAAAGGGTTCTGGTAACTTCTCATCGGGGGTGTTTTGACTGTTAACTGCCATCGGATTTTCTGTTTTGGATTGTGTGGCTGTTAACTTTCATCGGATATGTTAGCTTCAGATTTTGCAGAACCGCAACGGGGCTGGCTGTTACTCAAATCGGCTAGGGGGCAATTTGGGCTTTACGGGGTTGGCTATCTGATTACAGTCGTATGTATTCGGAGCGAAAAATTTTCAGGAATTTTTCTTTATGCCAAATCTTTTAAACAAAACACAACAATACTAAGCCTTCATATGTCGCTAGAGACCTTTAACTGCCCTTACTGTGATGCTCAAAACAAGATGCAGATTAACGAGGTCACTATAACCGATACCGTAACGATAAAAGCATTAGAGCATCAAAGGGGTGTTGTTTCTCAAATTCCCATTTATCAAGTAACTTGTAGAGGTTGTTTAAGGGATTATGAACCGATTAAGTTTTCTGATTATGGAATTTTAAAAAGAAATTTCCAAGCCAAAAGTGAAATGCTGGAAAGTTTCAAAATCAAGTTTCCAAACGAACCAAATCTCAATAGAGTGATGAATAATATCGTGGCGATTGCACGACCAAAATCAACTATTACTGATAAAGTATTCAGAAAGAAACACCTTCACATGTTTTTTACACTCGATGGGGTTCGAGCCTATATTGACTGTGAACAAGTTACCAACGGAACACAAACAATTTTACGGGGGTTAAATATTGGAGATGTTTGAGAACAAAATGAACGGTAGCGAGGGCATAATTGAGAAGTTCGGCGATAGTACAGCTACGTATAGTCTTGATGCGGTAGAAAAGGTATTAGCTTCATTAAAACCTAAGAAATTTACGCTAGCCGATGCAACGCTTATTCTGTTATTTGCCCAAAAGGAAAACCCAATTTATGGGCGTATAATGTTAACAAAAGAAATGTTTCTACTGTTAAATGAAGTTCTTGAAGGCGAAGTTCAAGAGCCAAAATTTGTTGCATACCACTATGGTCCTTACAGTTTTGTGCTAGGAAACATATTAACTAACTTAGAGTATAGCGGGTTCTTAGATAGAACAGGTAAAAAGAACACTAAAGTGGAGCACTTCAAACTAACAAGCAAAGGCATGGAAAGAGCATCTGCTCTCTGGGAAAAACTATCTTCTAATGTGAAAGAGGAGCTTCCAACAAAAAGAAAAGGTTGGGACCAGCTAGGTGTAAAAGGCATACTTAGTTTAGTTTACTGCAAATACCCTGATTTCTCTAAAAATTCTTACATAAAAGGTCGGTTCAAAAGTATTTCGTCAGGTAGGGGTATTGGGTGAATACAGTAGACGTTAAATTGGTAAACACAGATGACTGCAAAAAAATATGACTACCCTACTAT
>JAMDCS010000083.1 GCA_023488835.1 Candidatus Bathyarchaeota archaeon | reverse complement strand
GGGTTGTTACCTGAAAGTTGCTTACAGATAAAATAAAAATTTGGCTTTCAAGCATTTGTGCGCTTAAGAGTCTGCTTTCTTTTTGATGTTTTGTGGCAGACCTGCAAGACTTCGCCCGACCCCTAAAACCGAACATGGAAGAAGCAGCAAAACTTATGAAACACTGGAACATCAAGCACTTACCAGTCGTCGACAAGCAAGGCGCCCTCGTAGGCTTACTAGATGATAGACAAATAGTCTACGCGGTTCCAAAACTGATGTCGATAATGGAAGAATTCTGCCGCCGAAAATAATTCCTTCCCCAAATTAGTTTTTTATTTACTCAACTATTTTTCCAAACAATCTAACCAAAAACAGGCTAATCTACGTAAGAATAAACAAGAAAAAGATAGAAAAGGCTTAATGTTTGGTTTCTTTTGCCCAAGCTTCTTTTGCCAATTTGGCGAGGTTTTCGGTGTTTGGCTGAGCGTTTAAATCTGCCAAAACATTGTTGATTTCGTTTCTGACAAGCAGCGCAATTTCGTTGACACGGAGTGGTTCAGGTCGTGTTGATTGATATACGCGGAGAGCACGTAGAACAAATCGAACGACAACGTTATTGAGTTCATCTTGCAATTCGGTAAGTTCATCCTTGCTTTCGGTCATTTTTTTGCTATATGCGTCTGAATCTCTTTTTCCAGTAGGTTCCATTTTTAATCGGTCCTTTACCCTTCAATACCACTCATTCATTATAGACTTTTCTAGCAGACCGCCAATTCCTAAGAAATGGGGGTTTTTGGTTTCCCAAGCTTCTTGTTTACGCATGCTTGGATAAACCCAAAGTATTCAGGTGAGGGTCTTTCTGGTCGGCTTTTGAATTCTCCGTGGAACTGGCTGGCAAAATAGAAGTATTTGTCAGGCAACTCTAAGGTTTCCATTCTTCTGCCGTCACTACTCTTTCCAGTGAAGCACAAACCGTTATTCTTTAGGGCATCAATGTAGTCGAGGTTTACTTCGAAGCGGTGGCGGTGGCGTTCATGGATTTCTTCCTGCCCAAACAAGCTGTATGCTAACGTGCCTTTTTGCAGAACTACTTTGTGGGCGCCTAGTCTCATGGTCGCGCCTTTGATTTCGATTCCGCGTTGCTCAGGCATAAGGTCGATGACTGGGTAGGGCGTGTCGGGGTTGATTTCGGTGCTGTTGGCATCTGTTAAACCGCAAACGTTGCGGGCGAACTCGATAACGGCTAACTGAAAACCATAACAAATTCCCAAAAAAGGAATGTTGTTTTCTCGTGCATATCTAGCTGCGGCAATTTTGCCTTCTGTTCCTCTTGGACCAAAACCGTAAGGAACAAAAACTCCGTCAAAATTCGCTAAGTCTTTGATGCATTGGGGTTCGCGCTCGAATTTTTCTGCTTCCAAATATGAGATGCAGACTTTGGTCTTGCATGCTGCGCCGCCATGTCTGAGCGCTTCGGTCATGCTGACGTAACTGTCTGATAACCCAGCGTACTTGCCAACCAAAGCAATTTTTACCTCATGTTCAGGATGAATCATGCCGTCAACGAAGACTTGCCATTGAGTGAAGTCTTTGCTGTCACATTTGAGGCCTAAACGTTGGCAGATGAAGTCACCCATGCCTTGCTTGTCAAGTATAAGCGGAACTTGATAGACTGTTTCAGCGTTGTAGGAGCAGAACACTGCGCTCTCAGGAATGGTACCAAAGAGGGCTATTTTTCTGAGCGCTTCAGCATCAATCATTTGCGGGCTCCGGGCAACGATGGTGTCAGGTTGGATACCGATGCGCCGCAGCTCGTTAACGCTGTGCTGTAGAGGCTTTGTTTTCATTTCACCAGTAACGTCTAAAATCGGAACCAACGCAACATGAACGTAAAGTGTATTCTCATATCCTTCTTCCACACGCATCTGGCGGATGGCTTCCAAAAACGGCAATCCTTCGATGTCGCCAACCGTGCCGCCGACTTCTGTAAGAACTATCTCTGCGTTTACCATTTTAGCGGCATTTCTGATGCGGTTTTTTATTTCGTTTGTTATATGAGGAACGATTTGGACGCATCTGCCCAAGAAGTCGCCATGGCGTTCCTTCTCTATTACGGATCGGTAGATTGTTCCTGTGGTTAAGTTGTTTTCCTGTTTGAGGCTTAAATCCAAGAAGCGTTCGTACCAGCCTAAATCCAAGTCAGTTTCGCCTCCGTCATCGGTAACAAAGACTTCACCGTGCATGTACGGGTTCATTGTTCCCGCATCAATGTTAACATAAGGGTCGATTTTTACCACTGTAGGTTTTAGTCCTCTGGCTTGAAGCATTTTGCCGATGGAGGAAGTTAAGATGCCTTTACCGACCGAACTCAGCACGCCGCCTGTTACGAAGATGTACTTAACCATGCTTTTCCCCGCAATAACCTACCTTTCATGCCGATTTAATATAACTCTTTTGTGTGCCGAGCTGTAAAAACGTGCAATCAGGCATGTTGAAACATAGATAGGTGCGTAGGCTATTGGGGTGGCGCTTGGCTATATCTGCGGTTGCGTCTTAAGCCCCAAATAAGCAGCCATACGCCGATTAAAATCAGCACGACAGGCCAGAAGTATTGCCAGAACAAAGATAATGACCCGAAAAGTGCCGCTAAGCCAAGAATCAGTACAAATAGACCTGCAATGAGCAGTCCAAAGCCGTTTCCCCTATGGCGGTAACCGTATTGATCCTCATAGTACCTGCGCCGTTCATACCTAGAATAGGGTCTGCTTTCAGGCGGTGAAAGTGGAGCACCGCAGTTAGAGCAGATAACGGATGTGTCAGGGTTAAGCGTGCCGCATTTCGAACAATAAACCAACTATTTTCGCCTCAAATATCTCTTAGAACCACTCTGCTCATATAACTTTTGGTGGGTCAACTGCACTTTGAAGTCGATACGAACCAGCGATACCTACGAAATGGCAACATCAATCGCAAACCTCTACAGCAACGAACAAGGCACTACCTGCAGCGGCAACAATTTGGTTTTAGTTTAAGCCTCTTCGAACGGGAGACTCTATTGCAGTCGTCTCTGCCACCGACCATTCAGTTATTGCAAATATAACGGTAGGTGACCACCCCACAGCCATTGCCTATGACCCAGAAAAGAACTTGATGTTTGTCGCTAACACTAATTCCCACACAGTTTCCGTGGTCTCCGCTAGCACTTTTGAGGTTCTCGCAACAATTGACCTCCCAGATTATCAAACGATTAGTGCCCTATCAGACATCGAATATAATCCACGCAAGGGAGAGATACTTGTTCTTGATTACTTCGATGGAACCCTAACAGTCATTTCAGACAGTACACTGCAAATAGTAAGGACCGTAGCTTTGGGAAATGACCCATATCCATCACGTTTAGGTCTTGACGATGAGAATGGAGCAATCTTTGTAGTCTACGTTCAAAAAAGTAGAGACTCAAAACCAGCTAATTTTATTTCAGTTTTGGATGACCAGACTTTCGAGGTAATTACAACGATTCCGTTAAGCAGTAATGGTGGAGTAAGGGGTTTAGATTCTGAAAAAGGAGTACTTTATGTAGCCACTGCTGATGCTGTTATTTCATTTATTTCCCAGAAAAACTATTCAGTGGTGGCAACTATTCCCCTCGGCATGGGTGCTATGAAGCAGTTAGCATACGACTCTGGGAAGGATGTATTGTTCGTAACTAATCCCACTAATAACTCAGTATCAATCATTTCTACTAGTACTTACACTGTTATAGAGACCTTTCCGCTCGCAACACCTTCAAGAATCATATATCTACCAGACAGAGGAGAACTTTATGTTGGAACAGGGTTCAGGTCTTTTAATCCTTTCAGATGCATCGGTACCAGCGGTACCAGACGCATCGACTAATACACCAACCTCTTCCCCAACTGCTGCACCCTCCGTTCCTGAGTTTTCTTGGCTAGCAACCCTACCCATACTCGCTGTTCTGGTTACTGCTGCTCTGTTACTCAAGTTGCGTCAAATAAATAAAGAAAAAGAGGGCAGAGCACGCCTTATACAATAAAATATTAATTACCAAGTGCTGCACTAAGTATTACTTGGAGACTCTAAATGCCACAAGCCTTTGTATTAATAAATGTTGAATCTGGAGCAGAAGAAGATCTTGTTAAAGAAATGAAAAAGATTGAGGGCGTAGAGGAAGCGTACTTTTCGTATGGTGTTTACGACATTATTGCTAAGGTTAAAGCTGACTCAATGGAGAAACTCAAAGACATGGTGACACGCAAAATAAGAACCCTCAGCAGGGTCCGCTCAACATTAACGTTGATAATGATGGAAGAGTAACACTGCGACCGCTAAAAAAGCACTCTGCGGCTATTTTTCTTTTTTTGATCGGTATAAGCGTCAGTTTTATTAGAATAAACAACTAAACCACATATATGGGTAGAAAACTTGTCAGCGGAGTAATCGTTCTTGTTCTTTTTTTGGGTTTAACCTCTGCTGTTTTTGCGGATTTGTCGGTTGGCGTTAAGAAGGGCGATTGGATAGAGTATGCGGTAACTTACAGTGGCGCCCCATCACAGGACCATGCCCTTAACTGGGCTCGAATAGATGTAACCGACGTGCAAGGCACCGAAATCTTCGTAAGCATTACTTCAAGGTACTCAAATGGATCCAGTGAAGCGTTTAACTATACTTTGAACTTAAAAACAGGACATTTAATCGACGACTTCATCATCCCAGCAAACCTGAATGCTGGCGACACCTTCCTTGACCAAAACTTGGGCAACATCACCATTAACCGTGCTGAACAGCACACGTATGCAGGTGCCACCCGAACGGTTTTATATGCCTCTACAAGCCAGAACACGTACGTTTGGGACCAAGCCACGGGAGTGAGTGTTGAAGGAACATCTCAACAGCCTGATTACACGATGCATACCCTTGTTGAGGACACTAACATGTGGCAGCCAACACAGGAATTGGACGTGAGTGTTTTACTGTTAGTTGCCGTGGTCGTGGTGATTGCCATAGTTGCTGCAGTGCTTCTGATTTTGAGGTATCGAAAGAAGAAACCGTCGCAGTAACTGATAGAAGGCTTGCACGGTTCTTTTTGATTAACGCTTAATAGTTTAGCCGCCGAAGTTTAACCTAGATGAACCCAGCGAAAAAACCCCTCCGCCCAAACCCCATCCTTATAGTGTTGATTTTGGGTTTAGTCGCCTTCATCCTCTACATATATTTCTACATTAACCCAGCACAAGTAATCGGTATACTTTCAAAAACCAACCTTGCCATCTTTGCGTGCGCGTTTGTGGCTTACTCTCTGTTTACACTTTTCTCTTCATTAGTCTGGCAACAATTACTCAACTGCTTATCCGTAAAAATTAGCAAACGTAAAACTTTGTTGTTCACATGGGTGGGGTTGTTTTTTGATGCTACTGTTCCGCAATTGGGTTGGTCAGGAGATGTATCGAAAATGTACCTGTTAACTAAAGATTCAAAAGTCGATGCAGGAAAAATCAGCGCGTCAGTTGTTGGGCAAAAAATTTTCACAATGACTTTAACGATTGTTGCATTAAGCCTCGGATTACTATCAGTGCTCATTAACTATTCGTTACCGTTGATAGTTATTGTTCCGATGGGAATAGTCTTGGCGCTATCCATTCTGACACTGACGATTGTTTACTATGTAAGTAATAAACCAGCGGCAACCAAAACCCTGTTGAACGTTGGAACACGTATTGTGCTTTTTTTCCGAAAAAGTTGGAACCCGCAAGACTTCAGGGATAAAGCGGAAGGCGTATTGGATAAATTTCATGTCGGCATTAAGCAATTAAGAGCCAATCCTAAAGGTCTAGTTCAAGCTATTATTCTTGCTGTTCTTAGTTTTATTTTTGAACTCTCAGTTATTTTCCTCATCTTTATTGCATTAGGTTATCCTGTACCAGTTGATAAAGTATTGATAGTGTTTACGTTAACTGGGACACTTCAAACACTTGGAGTGGCTTTTTTTGGTTTCCCTGAATTGATTATGAGCATCTTGTTTGGTGCACTTTTAATACCACCAAACCCAGACCTAGCTGTTTCGGTAACTTTGTTGACAAGGGTTGTGAACCTGTGGTTCAGGCTTGTCATGTCCTATTTAGCGCTGCAGTGGGCTGGAATTAAAATCATTAGACAAAACCAGGCAAGGTAAGCAAGGGCGCTGTCTCTTAATTGCTTAGTTCTAAGTTGGGTTAGTCCCCTTTTTTGGAAGCAATTGAAGCTTCAGTGCTGCTTGTGGCTGCTTGCACAACCAGAAAGCAACCTAAAACAGATGCCGTCAACAAAACACAATCGGCAGCGCAGCCTGCTGGTTGTTGTGGTATAGGGAGTTTTCTGCCACAACTACTAAAGAAAAAACAAACACTAAAAACTAAACATCTCTCTGAAACCCAAGAAATTAAAGATAGAGCTGTAAGCAAGGAAACATTTTAATTCAAACTACACCTAAGTAATTGTTAGAGGATTGTTATGCCTACAGCGTTTGTATTAATAAATACTGAAATAGGCTCTGAATCGGATGTTTTAAAAGAGCTCAAAAAAGTTGAGGGCGTAGAAGAAGCCTCAGCCGTTTACGGAGTCTACGACATAGTAGCAAGAGTCAAAGCAGACACCATGGATAAACTAAAAGAAATTGTAACATGGCGAATCCGACGACTAGATAAAGTGCGTTCAACACTGACGATGATCGTCGTAGAAGAAAAATAAAACATCAAATTCCCCTTTCTTTTAATAAACACCGATTTTTCCAACTATATTGTTAAAGTTGTGACTAGCTAGGCACAGTCACATAATTTTAAATCATTTTTGACTGATGTATCAATCCTGTGCATCAGGTAGTGGCGGAATGAAAATGAACCTGCAAATCAAAGGAATGCCGCAAAAGAACCAAAAGGAAGTAGCAGTTCTCACTGCCAGCAGATGCACTGAATTTTTAATCGGTTGGATGAAGAGGTCAGGAAACGCATTGAATCTTTTTGTGTTCCCCTCGAACAATAAAGAGCACCCGAACCTCTGAAGCCAACCACCCACCCCCAAAAAAGGAGAAATAAAAATTGCCCACAGCATATATTCTTGTAAATACTGAAATCGGAGCCGAAAACCAAGTTCTTAAAGCCCTAAAAAAAGTAGAAGGCGTGGAAGAAGTTCACAATCTCTGGGGCGTCTACGACCTCATCGCAAACGTCAAAGCCGAAAGCATGGAAGAACTTAAGTACATAATAACCAAACGGATTGAAAAAATAGGCAAAATAAACTCTAAATTAACCATGATAATCACTGAAAAACCCCAAAATACAATTCAAGAGCAAATACTTTTTGAAAGCCCACTAATCCAGTAAACGAAGCCTAAATGCGTTTTAGGCTAACAATATTTTTTACCTTCCAACCCATTTTCTTTAGTTCAACTCGGAGAGCAACCGCCATTGACTAAACAACATACAATGCATATTGGTTTAGACGACACAGACTCAACGAAGGGAGGTTGCACAACTTACCTTGCCGCTGTTCTCATTGAAAAACTGGAAAAATTCAAAGTGCAATTTATTGATTATCCATCCTTGATTAGGCTTAACCCCAATGTGCCTTGGAAGACAAGGGGCAACGGCGCCTTATGCCTGCGATTCACATACTTGCCTGAGTTTGAAGCCAAAATAGAAGAGATAGCCATGGATTTATGGGAAGCGCACTCGGCTATTAAAGAGAAAGGCACAGACCCCGGAATCGTCTTTTACAAAAACACAGAAATCCCAGCGGAACTGAAGGCTTTCTCGAAGAAAACCGAAACAACCATCGTAACCCTCAAAGAAGCCATGGCGCTAATCAAAAAGTTAGGCGCTGAAGCAGTGGGGTTTAACTCTTGTCGGGGCATCATCGGTGCATTGGCGGCAATCGGCGAAACCCTCAGCGGTGACTACACCTACGAGGTGATTGCTTACCGCACACCGGAAAACTTTGGTACAAAAAGGAGAGTATATGAGGCATCTATTTTTGAAATGGACAAGTTGACGCAGCCTTGCACTTTCAACAACGTTGACGCAGAGAAGGGCAGGGTTATTATTACGCCGCGTGGTCCTGACCCGATTCTGTTCGGGATTAGGGGTGAATCAGCGGAAATAGCCAAGAAGGCGTACGGGTTGGTTAAGCCGCTGGAGCCCGTGGAGCGATGGGTAATTTTCCGGAGCAACCAAGGCACAGACGCCCACCTAAAACCCGTTGAAGCATTAAGCAAACTTGAGCCTTACAGTTCAGTCATCGCTAAAGGAACCGTTTCAAAAAACCCACGGATAGTTCCTTTGCGCCATGTCATCTTCTCCATCAAGGATCATTCAGCTGAAGTGGATTGTGCTGCTTACGAGCCCACAGGAGACCTGCGCAAGATTGCACGAGAACTCGTGGTTGGCGACAACGTTGAAGTTTACGGCGCCGTACACAAAGCAACCGCGAGCAAGCCGTTGACAATTAATTTGGAAAAAATAAAAATCCTAAATTTAACACAAAAAACGCTGCTCGAAAATCCGCTCTGCACAAACTGCGGAAAACGGCTGAAGTCCATGGGCAAAAACCAGGGGTTCCGCTGTGAAAAATGCGGCGGCAAATACGGCGATTTAAAGAAAATGGAGTCGGTTGTTCCTCGGGCGCTGAAGGCGGGTTTGTATGTTACTTCAACGCGGTCTCAGCGGCATCTAACCAAGCCCTTACGGCGTTATGGACAGGAAAAACAGCACTTTGAGCACAAATCAATGATTGAGGGCTGGCATTCTTCTAAGACGACCGTGAAAATTGAAAAGCGCTAAGCTCTTTGGAAGATATCTAAAGTCACTTTTTTAATAATAAGCCATAATGATAGGGTTTTAAATCGAATTGTTGTTCAAAAGTGAATCCAACAGATTCAGCCCACATCCTGCATTGTTCAGGTTTAGGTCTAATATTCATGGGCGGTCCTCTTGGAGTTGTGGCATCATAATTCCAATGGATAATGCCGACTCTACCGCCAGTTCTTAGAATTCTGTAGGCTTCTTTTAGCAAGGAGATTGGCTTCTCAACGTGAAGGATATTAAATAACATAACAAAATCAACGCTAAAATCCTTGAGCCCTGAACCTTCAGATATGAAATCACTAAGAATCGCCTGAACATTGTTTAGGTTAAGGTTTTTTGCTTTCTGCTCTAAGGCCTTAATCATTTCTGGTTCAATGTCAAAAGCATAGATGTTTCCTCGTATCATTCTTGCAGCGGGTATGGTGAATGTTCCATAGCCGCAGCCAAAATCTGCTACATCAGCCACGTTCTGCCCTAAACCCAGCAATCCCAGTATTTTAGAAGGGTCAAAAAACTTGCTCCACTCTTCTTCTTTGGGCATTCCGCTTTCTCTTATCTTCATGCGCAATCCATTACATAAATAGTACATTAGCTTATAACTCCTCTGAAAAATCCAAATTCTTTTTTTCTGGGTCTACCTTCAAAAAGAAAGGTAATCTGGCGAGGGCATCCCCAATTTTCAGCCAACAATTTAAATGCATGAATCTCGTAACCCATTAAACGCAAAACAAGTGGAGTGCCTGAAAGGTTTGACCAAGCAGTTTACAGAAGCAGATTACGCTCTTCCATTCTTCAAACAGGAAGGCTTCGTTAGGAAGCATTGTCCAAAATGCGGAGAATTTTAATGGATTGCGCATGAAGAGAAGGAAACTTGCGGTGAATCTGGCTCAGACGAATGCGGATGCTACACATTCCTCGGCAACCCCGCAACAAACAAAAAATTCAGCCTCTCAGAGATGCGGGAAGCTTTTCTCTCGTTCTTTGAGAAGAATGGGCACACACGCATTAAGCCTTATCCAGTTGTGGCGCGTTGGAGAAAAGACATTTACCTAACTCACGCAAGCATCATCGATTTTCAACCCTACGTGACTGAGGGCATTGCGCCACCGCCAGCTAACCCGCTGGTGATTTCTCAGCCATGCATCAGGCTAACCGACATTTCCAACACCGGACCAACCTTCGGAAGGCACCTAACCATCTTCGAAATGGGCGGAGCACACGCATTCAACTACCCAGATAAAGAAATTTACTGGAAAGATGACACAGTACGGTTCCACCACCGCTTCGCCACCGAATGTCTTGGCATAAAGTCTGAAGAAGTCATCTACAAGGAAGGTGTGTGGGTTGGCGGAGGAAACGCTGGTCCAGATGTGGAATGCATAGTTCGCGGACTCGAAGTTGGCACGCTGGTGTTTATGCAGTACAAGGTTGTCGGCGACGACTTCATTGAATTGCCCATTCGCACAGTGGATACGGGGTATGGTATTGACCGTTTTGCATGGATCAGTCAGGGAGTTCCAAGCGCTTTTCAAGCAATCTATGGGAATTTGCTTGATAAAGTCCTCAGCATGGCTGGGATAACTAATGTTGATAATGATTTCTTGGCATGTGTTGCAAAGTATTCTGGTTTAGTTAGCGTTGACAAACGAGCAAACAGGCTTGTCGCCAGAAAACGCGTATCGGAACTAACAGGCATAGACATGCAAACGCTCGATAAAGTTTTGATTCCCATCGAGAATGCTTGGGCAGTAACTGACCACACCAAAACGCTCAGCTTCATGCTCTCCGAAGGCGTTGTGCCATCCAACATCCAAGAAGGTTACTTGGCAAGGCTACTGTTCCGACGAGTTTACCGTTTAATGCGCTCATTAAACATGGAACCAGCCAAACTCTATGACATCGTGGACCTGCAGGCAGATTACTGGGGAAAAGATTTCCCGCGCATCAAAGAAATGCAAAACGAAATCATCGAAATGCTCAAGGTGGAAGAGGAAAAGTTCGTGGAAACCCTCAAACGCGGCGAAGGCATGGTTAAACGAATCGCGACTGAGCTAAAGGCGAAAGGCACAGGCAAACTTCCCATGGACACCCTCACGGAACTCTACGATTCACATGGACTTCCGCCGGAAATTGTTAAGCAAGCGGCTGAAAAAGAAGGCGTAGAAGTTGAGGTCCCTGAAAACTTTTACGCGCTAATTGCTAATCGCCACATGCAAGCGCCAAAACCTGTGGAGGAGGAAGAGGCAAAGGCTGAGCGGACACTAGAAAAGGTGGCTGAGCAACTGCCAGCAACTGAACAACTCTACTATGCCGATGTTTACATGAAAGAGTTTGATGCAAAAGTCCTCAAAATAATCAACGGCACCTATGTTGTATTG
>JAMDCS010000092.1 GCA_023488835.1 Candidatus Bathyarchaeota archaeon | reverse complement strand
TGTGAGGCTTTATGGTTTTTGTGTCGTTGTGTTGTGCATATAGGGCCTTGGGGTGCTTTGCGGGAAGGTTTATTAAATGTTGCGACATGGGGTTTTTTAAGGCTGAGCAGTATGCGTCTTTTCCATTCCCATGGTTCAAGCGAGAAGCTTAAGTGCCCCTACAAAGGCTGCGAGAAGCACTTTGATAGGCCCACTATGATTACTGATGACTCTGTTATTCCCCGCCAAACGTATTATGCTTGCCCCTTCTGCATGTCACGGTTAGAGTTAGTGACAGCAAAAGAGAAGATTATCAGCGTAAAACCAACTGAGTACCCGATGGTTTTTGATTCACCCGCCAAATGTGCGCACTTCAGCGGACTGCTCAATGCACCGCCAGGAAGTGTGTCGGATGAATGCTTGATTTGCCCCAAAGTGCTGCAGTGCAAAAACCGCAAAAAATAAGCCGTTTCTACCGTTTTCAGGGATGTTGGTGACGTCGTTTGTGATTTCTTTCTATAGCCCCCTTATATAAAGGCTCAACAACCTCAGCGCCAAACAGTTGAGGAGTGTGCATTCATTGTGGAGCAGCTGTTTGTTGGCAACGTTTGTGGGAAATTTTTTGTTTCCCCTCAACGGTTGCAATCGGTCGCTCTGCATGCAAAATGAAGAAGCATCTGCCCCTCACGGGTGACCTCCCCCCATTACCTAAGAATCAAGCGCTGACTACCAAAGAATTCAAAGAGGGGTGGCTAAGGTTTTTATGGTTCTTGCGAAATTATGTTCACTGCAACGCAGCGGGGCTGTCGGCTAGCTTGGTCTAGGCTTGTAGACTTGGGCTCTATAGACTCCGGTTCAAATCCGGGCAGCCCCACCAATTCTGGCGCATAGCTGATTTGCATTTTATTAATGTCATAAGTTATATCTTATTAGAGGAAAAAAGTTGGCTAAACGGCGTGTTGATTTGACGGAGTGGTTTGATAAAGTTGACTTGGGCGTGGATTCTATTGGTAACTGGAATGATTTTGAGAAGGGCGCCTACAAGCAGGTAATATCAAAGGGCACTTCCACCAAATAGACGACATGACCAAACTACCCAGCATAGTTTGAGCAAATTTCTAATACTCCCAAAGATTAATGGAGTTCTGCCCAAGAGGCAAGAGATTAAAGATGAATCCTGTTGGTTTGTGGACGCTTCATTTTGATTGGGGACCAAAAGGAAACTACAGTTGGACCCCGATTTACTTCAACTTTGACGGCACCTTCGCGTATTTGGCAGGAGCAAACGAGGGGTCATGGGCGCAGGTTGATGACACAATAATTTGGAGATTCAAACGACTGCCTGACACAGAAAACAACACCGTCTATTCAGGAACCTGCACTAGAAATTTTATGTCGGGTCTAATGCTGTCTTTTCAGGGAGAAAAAGGACACTGGTACGCAGTCAAGAAAGGCGCTAAAGTATTTGCCCTCAAAGAAAACGAAAAACTGTCCTACTTGATTGAAAAGGAAAGCAAACCAAAGCTTGACTCGATAGGAAAGAGAGTGTAATTGCAGATTATTGGCTAATTTGACCCGCTATTTTCTTTCCGAAATCTACGCATTTAGGCAGTTCTCCTTCCACTATAGGACCAGGTATCCCCTTCACTCTTATTGATAGCCCCGGAGTAATCAGGGTTAGGTTAGGTAATTTCTTCTCCACCATTTTTCCAAGTTTTTTCACGGCTCTATCAACTGGTCTTGCGTTTCCAGAGTAAGTCCCAAAAACAGCCACATTTTTCGCTTTCAGATCAATTTCAGCCAACCCGTCAATGAACGTCTTCATAGTTCGGGAAGGTCGTCCCATGTGATTTGGGGCTCCCAGCACTATTGCGTCGTAATCTGCCACTTTTCCAATGTCGATTTCTTTGACGTAGCCGATGGCGGTTTCGATTCCGCCAGATTCTCGGATGCCTTCCAAAATGTTCTCGGCGGCAAGTTTTGTGTTGCCATATTTTGAGTCATAAGCGATAAAAATTTTTACCAAAGGATTCCTCTCAACTTGTAAATTCACAAGTAAATTATAAGAGTGTTTTGTTTTCGTGGTTGTTGGAAGAACTGTTTTTAACTTGGCATCCAAAGGGAAGTTCCATTAAGAAAATAAAATGGATGTTGATTGCGCGACTTGACTTACTTTACCGCTTCAACTTTCTGTATCTCTGGGACTCTCTGCTTGATGAGTACTTCAACGCCGTTTTTAAGGGTCATCGCTGACATGGGGCAACCTGCACAATGCCCAGTTAAGCGGACTTTAACTGTCTGTTTTTCAACTGCTACAAGTTCTACGTCTCCGCCGTCAAGTTGGATTTGGGGTCTTATTTCGTCAAGAGCTTCTTGTACTCTTTTTTTGATTGATTCAGTCATTTAACTTCACTTTTGCATCTTTGAAAAGAATAAATGGTTATAAAAGATTCCTGTTTCTTTTGGCTATTCTACTCTTTTAGTTTAGGAAGTACCTTTGTAGCCCATTCAGTTTTGGTGGAGTAAATGGCGCGTAGTTTTGGAGTAGAGGTGGATGTCAATTTTACTTTTGCAAGCATTCGGCTTTTGGATCTGCTGATTGTGCTGTTCCGCTTTGGCTTATTCCTATCCTTTTTATAATTTTCTGGGTTCATATTCGATCTCTGCTATTCAACTTGAATCCTAACATATAGAAGTTTGCCCCCGTTTTTGGGTTTAGAGTGCCTGTTTTGAGTTTTTAATTGATTAAAGCATAAATATTTGATATTTGGAAGAAGGAGCGCTAGCAGGCGGCTCAACACACAGGTTATTAAACGCTAAAAACGTAGGTAAATCAAGAAGAAACCTACGGAAGACTTAAGCCCTCATATCTCTATTTACACATAAAAAAAGCAAGGTTTTGCAATGGTCCATAGAAGAGTACGAGGGGGACACTTTAAGATCAAACATGTTGAGAAGCAATGCCCCGTTGAGTTGGGAGACGAATTAGAAGTAAACATCACCGATATATGTCCAAATGGGGATGGCATGTCTAAGATTCAGGGCTATGTTATACAGGTCCCCAAAGCCAAACCTAGAGACCGAGTGAAAATAAAAATTAACCAAGTGGGCGAAAAGGCGGCAACCGGCGAAATAATCAAGTAACTCACTCACTGCCACCGCTTGTTAAGTTGGCGGCTACTTTATCCTTAAAAAAGCTATGGAACAAAATCGTTGGCGAATTAGGCTTCTATGCTCTTCAACTTACTATCAATAACGCTTAGCAACTGGTCGGGCTGGATTGGTTTTCTAAGAAGCACGTCTGCGCCTTCAATGCTATCCTGCAGAAGAGTTTTGCCTGTAAGCATAATCTTCAACATATTGGGCGACCTTTTCTGTATAAGCGGAAAAAGTTCAGTGCCCTCCATATCTGGGAGACATAAATCAATTAACGCCACATCATAATGGTTACTGCTTAGTTTTTCTATGGCTTCTTTGCCTCTTTCTACAGCTGTGACGGAAAAACCTTTTCTTTGGAAGATTCGGCTAAAAACATGCAGGATTGCTGGGTCGTCATCAATGATTAGTATAGATGGCTTGCTCGCAATAAACAAGCAGTAAAATCCTCTATAATAGGTACTGCGGGTTTGTTTATAAGATTTATGCAGACACCAAAAGCTATCGCCGTTTATGGTGCTATGTCGGCGGTTGTTTAATCCAGACTTTAACATTGCTTTGCACTCTTATCCGTGCCTCAGACTGCATCAGCCTAATCTGCGCTTGAACAAACCGGTCGTCGCTGCAGTTGAACTCTTTTCTAACTGCATCCTCCAATTTGGGCAGTGAAATATGTTCAACGGCGCCCACGATATTCCAAAAATGAACCTGTACGTTTTGTCTTTTCTTCTGGGATTCCATTTCCGAGTTTTTAGCCATATCAGGGTTACCTTGCGCAGTATGGATCTTCATTTTTTTCCTTATGATGACGCACACATTCCGTGCAGTCGCTGTGGCGTGGGCAGTCTTTTTTTGGGCAGGGACAATTCGGAGCAGACATAGCCAAGAATAACCTGTCATGTAATATAATTATTGCCAAACCAAACATGTTAAAAAAATGGAAGTTTTCTAAAGAACAGGAAAAATTACAGGAACAACGTTAGCAATCTGAAGGCTAAGCCCCCGATCAGAACCGCCGCCGCTATGTTAGCTAACGAAATGATTGTTGCGGCTTTCCAACCGAATTCCTTGCCAAGGATAGCTACTGTTGATACGCAGGGTATGTAGAGCATTGACACTAGCGCCATCACCACAAGTTGCACAGGCGTGAAGCCGCCTGGTTGTACTAGCAAGTTGGTGGTGCCAAGCATTGCCACCGCACCTATGAGCACAAGTTCTTTTCGTACCGTGCCCAAGATGAGTAGGACTCCCGCCGCAGCGGGTAAGCCCAGCCACCATACCGTTAAGGGTGCCATTGCATTGCTGATGGGTGTTAAGATGTTGAGGACGTAGAGGGCTTGGAGGAGTGCGCTGCCGACGATGTAGATTGGGAAGACTATGTAGATGATTGATTTGGTTCTTGCCCAAGTCTGCTTCGCAACCACTTTGATTGAGGGCACCTTGAAGCTGCTCATCTCCATGATTAACCCAGTTGATTTGCCCGGAACAGCTTTCATAGCTATTCTGCCTAAAGCAAAGATTATGGCGATATCAACAACGTACAGTAGCAGTGCCCACTGGATGCCCACAAACAAGCCGACCATCCCGAAGAGTACGATGGTTCTAGCCGAACAAGGGGCGAAGGTTATGGCGAACGCTGCCAAAAGCCGCTCGCGTCTGGTCTCCATGATTTTGCATGAATGAATCGCTGGGACGTTGCAGCCGTAGCCGAGAATTATGGGAATCAGGGCTTTGCCGTGTAACCCGATTTTGTGCATTGCACTATCCATCATGAACGCTACTCGGGTTAAGATGCCTGAATCTTCCACCATGGCTAACAGTAGGTAAAACGGAATTACGAAGGGGATGATCAGGGTGAGTCCTGCGTTGAATCCGCCCCATATGCCGTTGAGGATTATGCTTAAGATTGGTTGGGTCGTTGACAGGTCTGGGTTGATGGGTTTTATGAAGTTTAAAGCGCCAGAAATTAGGTTGGATAGTTCGTTGCCGACAAAGAATGTCCATAGCAGCAGCCCCGCGATGACTCCTATCGAAGTGACGTAGCCCAATATCCTGTGGGTGGTTAACCATTCAAGTTTGTCGGAGAAAGTGTTCCATATTTCGCTCTGTTGCAGCGCTGAAGCCGCTATTGAACTTGCAAGTGCATACCGCTCAGAAGCGATAACCGAGAAGCATGGTTCTTGACAGCTGGTTTGAAGTTCCTGCGCTATAACTTTAGCTGAATCCACAACTAACTTGGATTTTTCAGCGACGATTTTGGTAACTTCAGAATCACCCTCAAGCAACTTAATCGCAAGCCATCTGGCTGGATACTGGAGTCCAAGGTTTTGTTTTTCAATTATCTGTTGCAGCTGTTCAATCTTTTCTTCAAGTTCTTTTCTGTACTTTAAGTGTTTAGACTTTGGCTTGTGGGTGGCAACTTTTACAGCTTCCCGGACTAGTTCATAGATGCCTTCGCCTCGGGTAGCAACAGCGAAAACAACTGGTATGCCGAGGGTTTCTTGCAGTTTTTCTTTGTCGATTATCATGCCCTTGCTTTTTGCAACATCCACCTGGTTTAGGCACAACACGAGAGGTGCTTGCATTTCGAGCAGTTGAAGCGTGAAAAACAGGTTTCGCTCCAAAACGGATGCGTCCACGACGTTTATGACAGCGTCGGGTTTTTCAAGTGCCACGTAGTCCCTTGAAACTAGCTCTTCCATGGAAAACGTGGAGAAAGAGTAGATGCCGGGTAAGTCTATGATTTTTATTTCATGACCTTCAAAGCTCAGGGTTCCTTCGGCGCGGTCCACGGTTTTTCCAGGCCAGTTGCCGATAATCTGGTTTGAGCCCGTAAGCTGGTTGAAGATTACGCTTTTGCCAACGTTTGCGTTTCCTGCGAGGGCAAACGTTAGGTATTTACCGTTTTTACCGTTTGAAGCCTTCTTGGAACCTGAATTAGAATGACATGACATGATTTTAGTCTCCTTAACTTGGTTGTTCCACTTCGACAAAGACGTTGCAGGCGATGTCTTGCCCCAGCGCCAGCTTTGAACCACGAACAGCTACTTCCACTGGTCCGTCCATGGGTGCTACTTTGACTACTTTTATTCTTGTTCCAGGGGTTAGCCCCATGTCCAAGAGACGCTGGAGCACTTTGTGTTCGCCTCGGATGAAGCTGATTTTGCCGTATTTGCCTCCTTTGAGGTCGCGGATGGGTGTTAGGTTTTTGTTTCGTTTGCCGACTTCTTCGAATCCTTGATTGTGTAGTTTTATGCATTCTTCGCAACTTGAGAAGGGCAGGTCACAAGCAGGGATGGTTTTGCCGTCGTCGGAGCAGGTGTCGGGGTGTTTTAGCAAGCGGCACAGAGATTCTTCGGCTTCATCTGACAGAGCGTGCTCCATCTGGCAGGCTTGCGTATGAACCTTGTCTTTTCCAATATGCAAGACATCGGAGAGGAACTTTTCAAGCAGCCTGTGTTTTCTTGCAACTCTTTGGGCTTCTTGGAGTCCTTTCTCGGTGAGAGCGCTGCCGTGGTAGGGTGAATATTTTACGTAGCCGTCCTGGGCGAGTTTTTTCAGCATTTCTGTTACGCTGGCTGGAGCCACGTCTAGTTTTTGGGAGATTTCGGTGGTGCTGACTAAGTCTCCGTTTTTTGCTAGGCTGTAGACGGCTTTGAGGTAGTCTTGGGTTGATTTTTGCTCCATTTCACTCACCCTGTTATTTTAGGTATACCTAAATTTGACTTCCAACCCTAATAAATGTTTAGGCGCGCCTAAAAAATAACATCCATCAAACAACACCCATTACAACCTTCCAACATCCACTCGCCCCCAGTAACGGCTAAATACTGCAAAGCCTAATTCCGTTGATGATTCAGCCAGGAGAGACAAGACAATGAAAGACCTGCCCGATTTAGTCCAAGACATAGTAGAAGCAACAAAAAAACACGAACAGTACCGAGACAAAGAATGCATCAACATGATTGCCAGCGAAGGACTAAAATCTCCAGCCGTCAACCAAATGCTCGACCTCTCACACGACCTCGCATGCCGCTACGCTGAAGGAGAAAACGACGCTCAAGGCCACGTTAAGAAACGGTATTATCAAGGCCAAAAATACATGTCCCAGATCGAGGATTTCGCGACGGACATCATGAAGAGCCTGTTTAACACAACTTGGGCAGACGTACGCCTGGTTTCAGGAACCCACGCGAACCTTGCAACTTTCAAGGGTTTATCGTTAGCTTCAAAAAATAACAAGATGGTCGTCACACCACTTAGCTGTGGCGCCCACATCAGTCACGATTACACAGGTTTAGCAGGCAACATTCTAGGCTTAGAAAACATAAACCACGTTTACAACATAGACGAGTTAAACATCGACGTGGAAAAATCAGCTCACGTCATCCGCGCTGCCAAGCCAGGCATCGTCACCTTCGGCGGCAGCCTCTTTTTGTTCCCACATCCAATCAAAGAACTGCGAGAGGTCTGCAAAGAAGTCGGCGCATACATAGCCTACGACGCCTCACACGTACTGGGCTTGATTGCAGGCGGACAATTCCAAGACCCGCTCCGCGAAGGCGCAGACTTCATCACCTCATCAACCCACAAAACCTTCCCGGGTCCACAAGGCGGCGTTGTCATGGGAAGCCCAAGTAGCCCCGCAATGGAAAAAGCCGTGAAGAAAATCCAATTCGCAATTTTCCCGCTTAGCGCTTCAAGCACACACTTGGGCAGGTTACCAGCGCTCAGCATTGCTGCCTTGGAAATGAAGGTTTTCGGCGCCCAATTAGCTAGACAAATAGTCAAGAACGCTCAAACCGCGGGGCAATATCTTTGCGAAAACGGCGTTAAAGTTCTCGCTGAACACAAAGGCTTCACAAAATCGCATCAGATTGCGCTTGACATTAGCAGTTTCGGCGGGGGCAACAAAATCGCACAAGACCTCGAAGACGCAAACATTATCCTAAACAAGAACCTGCTCCCCTACGATGACCAAAGCACAAAAGAGAACCCCTCAGGCTTACGTGTCGGCTTCCAAGACATAACGAGGCGAGGCTTTGGCGAAGGTGACATAAAGCACCTCTGCGACTTAATGCTTGACGTAATCAAGAGTAAACGCAAACCCGCCGAAGTCAAAGAAGACGTTTTGGCGCTCAAAAAGGAGTTTAATCAAATAAAATACGGCTTCCAAAACGTGGAAGAAGCTTTAAGCTACATTAAAAAGGCTTAAGCCGCCTTTTCTTTCAAAAACAGCCCTAAACGTTAATTAACTCCAATTTTATTTTTAGGACAAGAAAACTCATGGTAGACATCCTCTTCATTCTCTACCCAATTGTCGTAATTGGCTTCTTGATAATTTTCTTATTGCTCCCAAGGTATGGGCCACATTACACGTCAAGGCTTACTTGTCCGAACTGCAAAAAAATCTTTAATTTTCACTGGATTCCAGGAGCAACTTTCACGTCGTTGGTTTATCGAAACAAAAGAAAACTGAAATGCCCCTACTGCCACGTGAAATCAACCTTTGACGTGGCGTCAACCAGAGTCAGGAAACAAAGGAAAATCTCCAAAAATAAATCCAAAACATAACCAATAGATTGTTCTTTCAGAGAACTTTATTATCCACAACACCAATCAACCCTTTAATTAATCCTACTGGGAGACTCTTAGCATGAAGGTACTGTTAAACGATGGTTTAGAGAAGGAAGGCTTAAAACTCTTCCAAGAAGCCGGTATAGAAACGGACCCCAAAAAAAGAGACCTAACCGCTCTGGTGTCAGATATTGGCCAGTTTGATGCTTTAGTTGTTAGAAGCGCCACCAAAGTCACGCGTGAGGTTTTGGAGGCAGGTGCTAAAGGCAAACTCAAAATCGTCGGCAGAGCAGGCGTAGGTTACGACAACATCGACGTGGCGGCTGCCTCAGAAAACGGCATAGTAATAAAATCCGCTCCATACGGAAGCACCAACGCCGTTGCGGAACTGACCATTGGTTTGATGCTAAGCATCTCAAGAAACATTCCCCAAGCGCACAACTCGCTAAAAAGCGGCGTGTGGAAAAAAGACAAACTCAAAGGCACTGAACTCGCTTACAAAACCTTAGGTCTCTTAGGTTGCGGCAGAATTGGGCAAAAAGTCGCGCAGATAGCTAAACGCGGCTTCGACATGGAAGTCATCGGCCACGACATCAGACCCTGCCTTGAATCAGGAATAAAATTCATGTCTAAAGAGGAAGTTCTTGCCAAAGCCGACTATATCAGCATACACACCGGCGGCAAAGACGTAATTATAGGCGAAAAAGAACTCTGCCAAATGAAGAAAACCAGCTGCATAATTAACACTTCAAGGGGCAGCAATGTTGACGAGCGAGCCTTGTACAATGCGCTTAAAGAGGGAAAAATCGCTGGCGCAGCATTAGATGTTTATCCTGACGAGCCAAAAGCAGATGGCGCAGAATTCAAGAATAAACTCAAAGAACTCGACAACGTGGTCATGAGCAGTCACCTTGGCGCGTCAACTGCGGAAGCTCAAAGAGAAACCTCAACCGAGATTGCCCGTGTAATTTCTGGTTACCTCTTAGGCGGGGACTTTACAAACGCGGTTAACGCAGGTGAAAACATCGAGGTTGAGGAAAAACCCTTTTTCACCCTATTCATCCATCACCGAGACGTTCCAGGTGTCTTCGCCAACATCGATAAAGTTCTAGCTGACAGCGACATCAACATACGAACAAACTATTCACGCCAAATCGGCAACAGCGGATACGCCATCTCAGTCTACGTGCTCCACAAAAAAGTCAGCCAAGCAATAATACAGAAACTAAAAGCTATCCCCAACATCTGCACCGTAAAAACCTAAGCGCTGCCTCTCAAGCAGGCATATAAACCACCCTTCTTCTTTAAAGTAAACTATGCGACTTGGAGTCATGTTCTCAGGAGGCAAAGACTCAACCCTTGCCTTACACTTAGCGGCACAGAAAGAAGAAGTAGCTTGCCTAATCACGGTGGTTTCAAAGAACAAGGAAAGCTACATGTTCCATACGCCCAACATCGATGTGACAGCGCTTCAGGCGGAAGCTTTGGGGTTGCCGCTGGTTTCGGTGGTTACGGAGGGGCGAAAGGAAGAGGAGCTTGCCGATTTGGAAGCAGCAATTGCCCAAGCAAAAAGCAAATTCCAAATCGACGGAGTCGTTACGGGCGCAGTGGAGTCGGTTTATCAAGCGTCACGGGTTCAGCGCATCTGCAACCGCCTTGATATCTGGTGTTTTAACCCCCTGTGGAAACACGACCAGAAGGCGCTTTTAGAAACGCTTGTCGCGAAGAATTTCAAGGTAGTTATTTCGGGGATTTTTGCTTATCCACTTGATGAGAAATGGCTTGGAAAACAAATAGACGCACAAGTGATAGCGCGATTGGTGGAGCTTCAAAGCCAATATGGCATAAGTCCTTCAGGGGAGGGGGGAGAGATTGAGACGACAGTTTTAGACGCACCAATGTTCAAGCAGAGAATTGAAATCCTCGATTACACGGTTGAGGCGAAGGGTAACTGTGGAGTTTACATCATTAAGCAGGCTCGGTTGGTGGCGAAATGATTCTGATTGTTGACATGAACTGGAAAAGGAATTCGCTGGCGTTCAACGAGTTCGTTTCCCCAATCGTTTCCGCTGTCCAGCCGCTTGAGGAATGCGAGGTAAAGCATTTTTTAGACATCGAGCATCCAGATTTGAACCGTTATAGCAAGGTTGTGCTTTCTGGAACAGCGTTAAAGGACCATACGACCTTAAAGCAGATTGACAAGTTCAACTGGATAAAAGCTTCTGATAAGCCTATTTTGGGGATTTGCGCGGGCATGCAAACCATAAGTTTAGTCTTCGGTGAACCCTTAACCACCTGTCTGCAGATCGGAATTACCGAAATCACAACACTCAAAGAAAACCCCCTATTCCAGGGCGACTTCAAAGCTTACGCGCTCCACAACTACTCCGTCGAGCCTTCCCAAACCTTTGAAACGCTCGCAGAATCCTCAAAATGCATCCAAGCAATAAAACACAAACAAAAAAACATCTACGGCGTCCTGTTCCATCCTGAGGTGCGAAACCAAGAAATCCTAAAACGCTTCATACAAATAAACCAATAATCGGAGTTCAAGCTGGGCTCTGAGTTCAAAACGCATTGCGAATGCACTATAAGCTGCGGTGCACCTATAACTTAAAATGCAACCTAATCAGCAAAGGAGCCATATCAAGCGTCTCGGGTTCA
>JAMDCS010000042.1 GCA_023488835.1 Candidatus Bathyarchaeota archaeon | reverse complement strand
TTCATCTATCTGTTTTACTTGCCCAAGGTTCGACGCCTTAACAAGTAACGTTAATGTAGTCATGGTTTGTTGCCTAGTAAACTGGTTATTTCTTCATGCAGCCTTCTAACTCTTTCTGCCGCATCACACTTATTTTCCTTCTGGAGCCGTTGAATCTCGGTTTCGATGGGGATTCTTTTTGATTGGTCGATTAGTTTGTCAGCGTAAGAAACAACTTTTTCTTCGAGCGTTTGGGGTGTGTAGATGTCTTTTGGCCAACCAAACTTTGCCGCCTCTTCCGCTGTGATTCCACCGCCAACATGCCGCTTAATTATGTTAATCACTGCTTCTGGCAAGCCTATGGACTGTGCTATTTGTGCTCCGATGACTGCGTGGTCGACTGTGTGGCTTTTTGAGCGGCCAAGGTCATGCAAAAGTGAACCCGCCTCCACGAGTTCGATGTTAATTTTAAGCCCATTCCCCTGAAGTTTGCCTGCGGTTTCAACGGCTAGGTCTGCGACGGCTATGCAGTGGCTAACGACTTTTTGGGGACAGTGGTTTTTGCGGAGAAGTTCTAGTGCTTGCTCCCTGTTGGGAAGCCCGCTACTCACCTAGTTCCTTCCTTAAGATCTCAACTTTCTCTGA
Organism: Candidatus Bathyarchaeota archaeon; assembly: GCA_023488835.1. The sequence goes on along the minus strand of JAMDCS010000042.1, from coordinate 10,862 downwards.
GAGTTTATCTATCATTTTCTCGTTTGCAAAATGCACTAGGTTTTTGCCACATGTGGAACAGTGGAAAACTAGTTCAACGGCTTCTTCAAAAGGAACCCGTTTGCATTCTTGGCTGTCACAGTAGTAGAAGTCGTGGTTTTTTTCGTATTCTAATCGGACATTGAGTTTTTCTAAAACACGTCTTTTCTGGCTTAAAATGAATCCTTCCAGTTGGTCGGGTTGAAGTTTCCAGTGGAAAATAAACCATCCTGTCTTAGGGTCCCGCGTTCTTCTAAGGCTTACCAGAGAATGATCGTAGAGTTTGTAGAGGATTTTGCGGACGGAGTTGAGGCGGATGCCTGTTTTGTTAGCGATTTCATCGTCCGTTATCTCTTCCACGCCTTTGAGGTGAGCGATAAGTTGTACTGCTTCTTCTCCACCTAACGCCAAAGCTACTTTCGTTAAGGTTGAATCATCAATAGTCGATAACATACTCTAATGTTCCTTTTTAATACCCATAATATTGGAACTTGCGGTAATAAAACCCTTCTCACAACATTAAGGAAAATTCACGTTGCTTTTGATTTCTTTGCCCCTTTCTTTTGGAACAATCTCGATTTTAGCTTTCTCGAAGGGTTTAGCGAGTTCTTTGCCTTCAAAGTAGCGGTCCAAAAAAATCGCTAAAGCGGAACATTCAGAATGAGGCTGATTCCCAACAGCCACGTTAAAGTCGGAAAATTCACTTGAGTAAAACTCGCCTGGAACCTTCTGGCTGCCCACAACAAGCATCACCCCTTTGTTTAGCACTTTAATTCTGTCCAGTACATCGCTTGTTTGGATGTTTTCGCCGTAAGCCGTTAAATGCACCACGATGCCTCCTTTGGCTTTCCACTCGCGGACGGCTCTTTTCCATGGGGTTCCCATTTCAAAGTGGAAGTTTCCTCCCCAGGCTTTGGTGATTTTTGTTACGGTTTCCTGTATGTGCGCATCTTCCACGTCGGCTAAGATGAAGCCTGAAGCGCACAGCGCCCGAGCAGTCAACGCAACATGCGTGGTTAACCGTACGTCTCGTTGCGGTCTATGTCCCCATCGCAACACAAAAATCCGGGGCGCCTCATTGGGTTGCTGGGATGATTTGGAATTTTCCATTTAAGTCTTCCACTTTTCTTCTTACTTGCTCAACCAACGATTGGGTCGATTCAAAAACCACTTCAACCGTCTCATTAGTGAAGGTTTCTTTCTCGATGTGGGTTTTTTGGTGAACCCATGAGATAAAGGGCATAGCCTTGCCTGTTAACGGTACAGAAAACTGGGCTTGCTGGTAGTTTTCAAGGATTCGCAGGATTTGTTTTCTTAATTCATCGAGGTTTGTTTGGCACTTTGCCGAAAGCAGGATTGGATTTTTGACTTTGTCTTTGAGGGCTTCGAGTTTTTGTTGTCTTTCTTCTTCGGTTAGTTTGTCAATTTTGTTTAGGGCAGTTATAGTTGGTATGTTTGATGCTCCAAGGCGCTCGATTGTGTCTAGGCAAACGTTGTTTTTCTTCTCTATTGTTTCGATGGGCTCGTTTAAATCTATAAGTATTATTATCAAGTCGGAAAAGATGGTTTCTTCAAGTGTTGAATGGAAAGCTTCAATCAGCGATATGGGTAAGCGGTCGATGAAGCCCACGGTGTCGGTTATTAGGAATTTGCGGTTAGAAAACTCTACCATACGCGTCGTAGTTGAAAGCGTGGTGAACAGTGCATTGTCAACTTCAACGGTGTCTTGTGTTAAGGCGTTGAAGAGGGAGCTTTTTCCAGCGTTGGTGTATCCAGCAAGCGATATAGTAAGAAAGCCAAGTTCTGTCCTTCTCTCACGTTGAAGAACCCTTTTTTCCCGTACTCTTTCGAGTTTTTTAAGTATAGTTTGAACTTGCCTTTTTATGGCATCTCGGTAAACGTCTGCTTCGTAAGCGCCCAAACCCATGAAGCCAGGTTGTTCGCTTCCTTTTGACAGCCGCACCTTTTCTTTTGCGTGTTTGAGTTCATTTCGCACCATTGCAAGTTGTATTTGCAGTTGAGCTTCAGTTGTGGTGGCTCTTTTGTTAAAGAGTTCTAATATGAGTTGGAATCGGTCGATGACTTCGACTTTTGTTGCTTTGGCGAGGTTGTATGTTTGTATTGTGCGGAGCTGGTTGTCAAAAATTACTTTGCCAGCGCCTGTTTCTTGAACCATTCGGGCGAGCTCTTCTACTTTTCCAGCGCCAATCTGGTAGCGTGAATCAGGCGGACGGGTTTGCTCCATGCTGCCGACAACAGTGTAGCCGGCGGCTTGCGCTAAAGCTTTGAGTTCATCTAAACTTGATTCTTCACGGTTCAGCCTACGTTGAGCTATGATTGCTTTCGTTTGGTGGGCTCCTCCCCGCTTTTCTTATCCAAATCGATGAGGTCCCCTAAAGTCATCTCTTCATTTGCCGCCGCCCTATGAACTTGAGTAGTGGATTTTTCGTCAGCGATAGGAACCATCAACTGGATTCTGAGAGCATGCTCCAGTTTGCTGGCTAGCTGGTTGTTGGGAGCCACTTTACCTGTTTCAATGTGTCTTAGCAATGAAGCTTTTTCGTTGATTTTTTTGCCCAAATCCTCATGGCTTAAGGCAAGTTTTTCTCTTGCTATACGAATCTTGCTGGCGTACCCTTCAGTGAGTTCCGTGGTTAGTTGCACTTGGGCAACAGGTGGTTTTTTCAGAATAACTGGTAGATGCATTGTTGATTTGGTTGAGGATGAGGATGTGTATGTGGATGTGGTGGTTTTCTGCGGAGCAGGGAAGTCTGCTACTTCATGCAGAATTACTTTTCCATGTTTGGAACACTCTAAACAGACGGTTAGTTTGGCTCCTTCGATAACTGCCCTTACTGGTTCATCGTGGATTTTGCGTCCGCAAACTTCACATCTCAAGAAACATTCACCTTTCACTGTCTTTATAATCTTGTAATGTTTATACTTGTCGAAACAACAACAACCCAAACGATGATGAACTCATGGAAAACGACCTAGCTAAAGTTAAAAGTATTGCTGACTATCAATTCGGAAAAGGCGTAGGCGCACAGCTTTTTCCCAACAACATAGAAATTCAGTATTCGCCCCGAACAGGCAGGATACGCTACATCAACCTAAACGGCGAAAGATTAGCTACGCTGCGCCCGACGGATGGGTTGCTTTCGCTGAGTCTCAAAGCCGCCGTTTTTATGGCTGAGAACACACCCTTTGCCAAATGCTTCGTTACTGTGCAAAATGAGGTTTCCAAGTTTATTGCTGCTGGCGGAGACGTTTTCGCCGTTCACGTGGTCAAAGTTGATGCGGAAATTGGCGCCAAAGACGAAGTCATCGCCGTTGATGAGAACGGGCAAGTTCTGGCGGTTGGACGCACTACCCTTTCAAGCCAAGAGATTGCTGCTTTCAAAACAGGCGTAGCCGTCAAGGTCAGACATGGCGCAGGGGAAAGTTAAGTATATCAAGTTCTAGCATAGAATACTTGGTGAAGTGAAATCTATGCATAAACGCATGAATCCCCGAGAGCAAAAACGTATGATGCAACGCATGGGCATGAACATGGACTCCGTCGCAGACGTCCAACAAGTCATTATCCGAACCGCAGGCAAAGACATAGTCATCGACGAGCCTGAAGTTGCGATTCTGCAGGTTCAGGGACAAAAAATGTACCAAGTCATCGGCGGACAAGTCAGCGAGCAAGCCCCATCACAAAGAGGAGTGTCTGCGGCTGCAGCGCCAGCGTTCTCCGAAGAAGACGTGCAATTGGTGGCTGACCAAACAGGCAAAAGTCTTGAAAAAGCCAAAGAAGCGCTACAAGAATGCGGTGGCGACCTAGCCAAAGCGATTCTGTTGCTTCAGTCTTAACCCAACTTATTTTTTTACCTAAACTTTTTAACATAAACTTTTTCTTAGCCAGGGTTTTTTGATCGTGTGGGAAAGAATTGCATTAATTGTTTTGGCTAAAGTGTTTTTTGTGTTGTTGGCGTAGTTGTTCAGCGTAAAGTAACAAAAGTCTGATTGCAACTGGCTAGAAAACACAAAATTAACCTATCATACACTGACAAAAAATCGCTTCTTTACGATGAATGCATGTTGCCTTAACATTTTGGTCTCTACAATTGTCGAGGCTATAAATAAGGGGGGATAGACAAAAAATAGCGCAATAGACGACAACGAAATCAGGCTATATTACGTAGGTTTCTTGTATGGTTACTAAGCCGTTGTCGCCCACAATCAACTTCAAATCGGGCAAAAGCGGTTCCAGCTTTTCCTGGGTATCTACCACTTCAATAATCAACGGCATATTCACCGACACACCCTCAAGATGCAAGGTTGATTTTCCCCGTTTGCCAAACCCGTTCACACCAGTCCAAACCGTGGCACCTTCAATCCCAGCTTTCATAAGGCAATCCATAATGAGCGTCTGAAGCCGTTTGCCTCCAACCTCATCGTTCTTCTTGATTCTGATAGTTAGGTTCCACATTTTTTGTCTCAACGCACAATCCTCTCCAAGATTACATCACCTAACATTCTGCCGCCAAATATCGCTCCCAAAGACAAGCCCACGTTAGCAAGAATGTTTAGCGCCAGCAGGCTAAAACGGTTGCTGTCAAGCAGGTTGCTGGTTTCAAGCGCAAAAGAGGACATGGTGGTGAAGGAACCGCAGAACCCAACCGCCACAAGCAAGGTGTATTGGGGTTCTAAGTTTAACCCGATGGACAAGATGGAGAACAACCCCAAAATGAAACTGCCCAAAACATTCACTACCAAAACGTTAACGGGAAGACCATAAACTGCCACAGGCGACTCAACAAGCCTATACCGTAAAAGAGCCCCAATTACCGCGCCCACTGCCAAGAGGACAAACTCAATCCACTTCATGTGCTTACCTTCCAACCTTGTTAGGTAGGCATTATCAGCATCCTTTTTGGCTGCGGTTTTGGCGTTTGCCACGGCTAATGCCATAGCCAAGCTTTCTGAGCGTTTTTAAGTTATTAAAACTTTATCGCACAAAACCCAAATTATATCTTCCGATAGAGCGTTTGTTTTTGTTGATGAGCTAACGCTATATATTACTCATTTCAATATTCAAGTGGATTAGAAAGATGGCTGCTCAAAACTCTGACATAACCGTGGTTGGACACTTCTCAATCGACACCATAATCTTGCCAAGCAGAACCAAGCCATTTGTGATTTTAGGCGGCGCAGCAACCTACACATCCTTTGCCGCAAAACACCTCGACGCCACAGCTTCGGTTATCTCCAAAGTCGGCGGAAACTTTCCAGATGCTTACCTGTGGTGGCTGGGACAAGAAGGCATCGACCTCTCAGGCGTCACAAAACTTACAGGTGAACCAACGACTTGTTTTGAGCTTGCCTACAGCAAAGACCTTTCCGAGCGCACTTTGAAGCTCAAGAGCAAAGGACCTGCCTTAAGCCCCGATGATGTGCCTAAAGATTTCCATGCCAAAGCCATACATATTGCTCCTATTGCCAACGAAATCCCCTATGAACTAGTTGAGCGCCTCAAGAGTTGTGCTGATATTTTGTCGCTTGACCCTCAGGGTTTACTTCGAAGCTTCGACGAAGCAGGAAACGTAACAGAAAACTTTTCCGTAGACAATCGAATCTTTAGCCTAATCAACATTTACAAGTCCTCACAAAAAGAAATCTACGCCCTAACAGGCGAGCCAGAACTTAAGCCAGCAATAAAGGCGATTCACGATGTTGGAGTTGAAACCGTCATCGTAACCATGGGTGCCAAAGGCTCCGTTCTCTCGGTCGAAGGTGCACAGTACAATATTGAGGCTTGCCCTTCACAGGTTTTGGTTGACCCAACAGGCGCAGGAGATGTCTTCATCGGCGGCTTCTTAACTGAATACCTTCGCCAAAAAGAATCCCTGTGGTGCGCCAGCGTTGGCTCCGCCGCAGCTTCATGTGTTGTTGAAGGGCTTGGTCCCACTTATTTTGGCAAAAAAGAAGAGATTTATCGTAGAGCCAACTCTTTGTATGAAAAGAAACTTAAGCAATAGCGTATATGTACAAAGTAAATTAACGTGTATTGAGGCGTGATTGGTTTGGGTCGCATAGAAAAAGGCGAAAAATGCACCGTTTCAGGCTGCAACAGAGAAGCTGCAAGGTCATTATCCGCTGACAAAGTTAAAGCTGCTGGACTTAGCGTTGGCAGCAGCGATAATCGTGCTTACATCTGCAAAGAGCACTATAAAGAATACAAGAAGAAAACCAAGAAAGACAAGACCCTCGACAAGTGGCGTTACGGTTAAGAAGGGGCAATTGCCATGCGGATTTTACAGTTACACTCTAACTTTATAGTTTTCAAACCTGTCGAAAAAGAAATCAACATCGCCGAAGAAGCGGAAAAGATTGAGAACCGCGTAGAGGAAGTCGTCGTTTTATTCACTGCTATTGAGGAAGGCGACAACTCCGCCATGGCTCAGAAAGCCATCAATGACGTTAGGGCTTTTTTGGGAAAACTCAAAGTTAACCGCATCCTCATCTATCCGTTTGCTCACCTAAGCAGCAACCTCTCCCAGCCTTCAGAAGCCTTGAAAATCATCAAGGACATGGAAGCTTACGCGAAAGAGAAGGGCATTGAAACCTACCGTGCTCCGTTTGGCTGGAACAAACAATTCACCATCTCGATTAAAGGGCACCCATTAGCTGAGCAGGCACGAAGTTATGCGCCAGCACCAGTAGCAGTGGCGACAGAAGGAAAAGTTCCATGTGAAGCCAAAAAAGAAGAACCCGTCTCCGCTGCGCTGAAAGCCGAAGACACAATGAAATCTTACTGGCACATCCTCCAAACCGACGGCTCACTGGTGCCAGTTGAAGAATTCAAATTCAAGGGACACATCAACCTCCAAAAGTTCTCTCAGTACGAGATTAAAAAGACTCGTGCGGTCACGGTAATGCCTCCCCATGTGCCGTTGATGAAGAGGCTGGAAATTGCAGATTATGAACCTGGCAGCGACCCCGGCAACATCCGATGGTACCCCAAGGGGCGCATGATAAAATCATTGCTTGAACAGTACGTCACCGCAAAAGTGGCAGCTTACGGCGGCATGGAAGTCGAAACCCCCCTCATGTACGATTTCAACCACCCCAGCCTCAAAAGCTACCTCAACCGATTTCCCGCGCGTCAATATGTGCTCAAATCCGAAGATAAAGAACTCTTCCTACGCTTCGCCGCATGCTTCGGCCAATTCCTCATGGCACATGACGCCCAATTCAGCTACAAACAAATGCCCATCAAACTCTATGAGCTAACCCGCTACAGTTTTCGCCGCGAAAAAAGCGGAGAAGTCGTTGGACTAAAACGCCTGCGAGCTTTCACGATGCCTGACTGCCATGCTTTCTGCACTGATCTTGAACAAGCCAAAAAAGAGTTCATGATTCGTTTCGACCTATGCATTGACGTGTTAAGCAACATTGGCTTAGTGAAAGATGATTACGAAATTGCCATGCGTTTCACCAAGGACTTTTACGCGGAACACAAGGACTTCATAACCGAGTTAGCAAGCAAATTTGGCAAACCCATCCTTGCCGAAGTGTGGAACGAGCGGTTCTTCTATTTCGCGCTCAAATGGGACCTCAACTTCATAGACAACCAAGACAAAGCAGCAGCGCTCAGCACCGACCAAATCGACGTCGAAAACGCCAAACGCTACGAAATAACCTTCGTTGACGAGAAAGGCGAGAAACAGTACCCGCTGATTCTGCACTGCAGCCCAAGCGGCGCCATCGAACGAGACATCTACGCGCTACTGGAGAAGGCTTACCGTGAACAAATGGCAGGCAAAGCACCCATGCTGCCGCTGTGGCTGTCACCAACACAAGTCAGGCTGATTCCAATCTCCGATAAATTCCTCGACAAGATGGAAGAGCTAGCCAAACAAATCACCTCCCACTATATCCGCGTAGACATCGACGACTCCGCCTCGACGCTGCAGAAGAAAATTCGCGAAGCTGAACAAGAGTGGATACCCTACATCATCGTTGTGGGCGAGAAGGAAATCGAGTCTGGTACCCTATCCGTTAGAGTCCGTGAGCTTAAGGGTCAACAGCAAAACATGACTGCTGAAGAGTTGATTGCGAAGGTGTCGGAGAAAATCGCTGGCAAACCCTACAAGCCCCTGCCGCTGCCGCTGCTTATGTCGAAGCGTCCGCAGTTCCACGGTTAATAAATCAGCCGTAAACGAATCATATGTATCGCTGACGTAAACTATATCAAATAATCGAACAATAACAAACAGGTATACGTGAAGTGAAGGACAAATGAACAGCGAATTGCAAATCTACATAGACGGCGACTTCTACCCTAAGTCACAGGCTAAAATCTCCGTCTACGACCACGGGTTCCTTTACGGCGACGGCGTGTTTGAGGGAATCCGCGAGTACAATGGTGTGGTCTTCAAGCTCAAAGAGCATGTTGACCGCCTTTACCGTTCTGCACACGCCATAATGCTCCAAATTCCTCTAACTAAAGAGGAAATGGTAAAAGCCATAGTTGAAACGCTCCGCAAGAACAAGATGAAAGACTCCTACATCCGCTTGGTCGTATCAAGAGGTATAGGCGACTTAGGGTTAGACCCGCGTAAATGCCCCAAACCCACAATCATAATCATAACCGACACCATCAACATCAAGGCAGGCAACGCTAAAGAAACAGGCATAACAACCATGTTCAGCTGGGTTCGCAGAAACCCCGTGGATGCAACAACACACGAGATAAAATCGCTCAACTACCTAAACAGTGTGCTAGCAAAAATCGAAGCCAACGCATGCGGCGTGGACGAAGCCATGTGCCTTGAAAGCAACGGTTACATCGCGGAAGGTGTGGGCGAAAATGTGTTTATAGTTAAAAATGGCGGAATCTTTACACCGCCTACGTCAACAGGCGCTCTTGCAGGCATCACAGCGGAAGTCGTGACTGAACTAAGTGAAAAACTGGGCATAAAACTCACAGTTGCCAACTTAACACCGTTTATGCTCTTCACTGCTGACGAAGCCTTCTTCACCGGCACAGCCATGGAAATGGTGCCCATACGAGAAGTCAACAAACGCGCCATCGGCAACGGCAAACCTGGGCCAATCACAAAGAAGTTGATGGCGGAATTCCATAAAGTAATCGAAGACCCAACACAGGGCACAAAAATCTGAGTTTTTTAACCGTGGCCTACGTGGCCGCGGCTTGTTTTCTTTTGTTTTTTCTTCATGAATTGTTCTAGGCAGTTGAAGGCTTCTTCGAGTTCTTCTATCGGCGGCAGGAACACTATTCTGGCGTGGTCTTTGCCGTAGACTGGGTCAAAGCCTGAACCGTTAACGATTAAGACGCCTGTTTCTTTTAGCAGTTCCACGACGAATTCCATGTCGTTTTTCCATCGGGTGCCGACGTCGTGGATTTTGGGGAAGATGTAGAAGGCGCCTTCGGGTTTGGTTGTGGTGATGCCTTCGATTTCGTTTAGGCGTTTCCAAGCGAAGTCTCTTCTCTGTTTTAGCTTTTCAACGATGCCTTTTACAAAGTCTTGGGGGCCGTCAAGTGCGGCTGCTCCAGCGATTTGCACGGGCGTGTTTGCGCAGAGGCGGATTCGGCATTGCTTCTCAACACCCAAGCGGAGGTCGTCGAGCTGTTTGCCTTCACCCTTAAAGTACATGTAACCCAAGCGCCAACCAGTCATCTGGTAAACTTTGGAGAAACCGTTCAACCCGACCACTGGCACATCTTTGGATAGGTGGGCTGTGCTGACGAATTCTTTCTCGTAGGTCAACTGGTCATAAATCTCGTCGGAAAGCACGGGCAGATTGTATTCGCCTGCGATGTCGAGCATTTCCTTAATCATTTTCCCACTGTAGACTGAGCCCGTGGGGTTGTTTGGGTTTGTGATTACGATGGCGCGGGTTTTAGGTGAGATTTTGCTTCGCAAGTCATCGATGTTTGGTTGCCACCCTTCTTCCTCGATGGTTTCGTAGCTCACTGGGGTGCCGTCGAAGAATTTGGTGTAAGAAATGTACGGCGGATAAGTGGGTCCTGGGAAGAGAATTTCGTCGCCTTTCTCAACCAACGCTGCCAGAATCATCTGGATTCCTTCCGAAATACCCTCGGTGATCAGCACGTTGTTGGCGGTTATGTCGACTTGGTTGACTCTTTTTTCTTTGCGCACAATCGCTTCCCGAAGTTCCACTCTGCCCTCCGAGGGTGAATAGTAATTATTGTCACAGTCGATTGCCTTGCACAGGGCATCTTTAACGTACTGGGGCGTTTTGAAGTCGAACGCGGCGGGGTCGCCGATGTTTAGGTAATAGATTTTTTTGCCGTTCTTTATGAGTTCTTGAGTGTGGACTATGACGTCTCGTATTGCATACTCGATGTTGCTTGCCCTTTTCGTGACCTTAACGTGCGCCAAGCTGTGTTACCTGTAACCACAACACTTGTTAGTCCAAAAAATAAATCTTCCTAACATTACCCCGAGTAGCGAGCTGTTTACAATTCTCTGCCAGAAATTGATTTAGTCAGCATATTTTTATTTCCGTTTCCTCTTAAGTAAAAGATTGGTTTTAGTGAATGGCATTACAAGGATGGACAGGTTTTTTCTTAAAAGTAGATTTAACCAAAAGCAAAGCCGCTGCGGAACCCTACGATGAGAGTTTAGCTTTGAATTTTTTGGGCGGCAGAGGATTTGCAGCAAAAATTCTCTGGGACACCCTCAAACAGGGAACCGACCCCTTATCACCCGAAAACAAACTTATTTTCGCCACCGGACCCTTAACGGGAATCGGGTTGCCTAACAGTGGCAAACTTGTTATCGCTTCAAAAAGCCCCTTAACTGGCG
>JAMDCS010000124.1 GCA_023488835.1 Candidatus Bathyarchaeota archaeon | reverse complement strand
TGGATCCCTACAACTTTGCCCTCAACTATCAGGTCATGTCTATGTCCTTGGTCAACTAGTGTCTTAGCGCTTTTTACTTCTTCTGTAGTATAAACCCTGTCTGGAAAACTCATGAAAACAAACTCCAATGCGAAAAATTATTTTAAAATAAAGGTAAATTTGTGCAGTTATGCTGCAGGCTTGTAGATTTTGATGTTGTGGCTGCCGGAGACGAGTTGTATTGAACCGTTTGCCTCGAGTTGTTCGAGGAAGTCTTTGGCTGCGCTTACTCTTATGCCGAAGCGTGTTGAAATAGCGTATGGTGTTAGCACGTTCATCTTTTTGACTTCAGCGACGATTTTGCCGTCTTTTACATCTGGAACCATAATGCCAACGGTTTTTCTTTCCTTTGGAGGTCCAGCTTTCTCTTTCTTCTTTGCTTCTTTCGCTTTATCGTCGTCTGTCTTAACCTGCTGCTTCTCCATCTGCTTAATGCCGAGCTTCTTTTTTCCACCCATTATTTTCACTTGCCGAAACTTTTGTTCTCAACATCTAGATTGGCTGGCTTATTTCAACCTTATGTTTTGCTTTCCATTCTTTGATTGGAACGCCAAGTTTCTTTTCCACTTCTGCTCGGTGGATGGAGTTCATGGTGCAGAAGGGTATTATGCGTCCGTCTGGAACAGCATAATGGATGACACAACGTTGGACTCGTTCGAGGTCAAAGTTGTAGGGATCCATGAAATGCATGGATGAAACCATGAGGGCACTCCTTGCGAAGTCTCCCAGCGAACTATAGTCGCCATCCATGAGAACTTTGAGAACGTATTTTCGGAGGAAAGAGAACTTTATGTGACGAGCTGAGCCGACGAGGCGAAGTTTGGCTTTGCTCTTGCTGCCTTTCTGTGCGTCAATGTAAACCTGCTTTAGTGAACCTACGAATTTTTCGATGTTGCCATAGCGAGTTACAGGTGTAATTTTACCGTTCTCAATGAACAGGAAAGTTGCCATGCCACAATGCGGATGCGCCGTAAACTCCACATATCGTTTGTCTTTTAATTCGCCAACTGCTTTAGAGACTGGGACAACGACTGGGACGGGGTAGAAGTCGGAGACTTTTATGTCGCCGCTTGTTTGTTCCTCCACTAGGTGCATGAAGTCGGGGATGGTGATTCGCATTTTTTCTCTTTCTTGCTGTGGAAGTCTGCCGCAGAGAGAGACTGGCTGGACGTTAACGCATCGGATAACGTCGAAGTTTTTGGCTGCAAACTTTATTATGTCGCCTAGCTGCTGGTCGTTAACTCCTTTAACCAAGGTGACGACTAAAACGATGCTGTCATAACCTGCCTTGCGCATGTTTTCAATAGCTTTCATCTTGATTTCAAGCAGGTCTAAGCCTCGGATAAACTTGTAAACTTCAGGGGTTAAACCGTCAAACTGCAAGTAAATTGTGCTGACGCCTGCAGCCTTCAATTTTTTGGCGTATTCAGGGTCCTGTGCAATCCGAACACCGTTAGTGTTGACTTCCACATGTTTGAAGCCGATTTCTTTGGCTTTTTTAATGAAATCGAAGAGTTCGTTACGAATGGTCGGTTCGCCGCCGGAAAACTGCAGTGCTGTTGCGGGGACAGGTTTGTTGTTATGGAGGTTCTCAAGCATACCTGTAATCTGTTCTGCGGTAGGTTCGTAGACGTATCCAGCTGCGGATGCGTTGGCGAAGCAGACGGGGCACTTTAGGTTGCAGCGGTTTGTGACATCGATGATTGGGATTGCAGTGTGGGATTTGTGTTCGGGGCAGATGCCGCAGTCGTAGGGGCAACCGTGCTTTTTCTCGGTGCGTGGGTTTTCCATGCCTTCTCCGTCATAGCGGAATTTTTCTGCACGCATGTATTGGTCATAGTCAGACCAGTAGAGTTCCTGAAAAGCCCCGTGTTCAGGGCATGATTTCTTGATGAAAACTTTACCATCATCTTCATAGATGGTTGCGTCTAATGCCTTTAGACATTCTGGACAAATACTTCTTGTTGATTTGATATCTTTCATACTTTTGCCTTCTTGCGTGTAAGCGTTAGTTTCGAAGTGCTTAAGAGCAAAGTTATGATAATAAGGTTTCCAAACGTTTCCTAAGGTGATTGAGGGGAGAACATGTCAATAAACGAAGACACTCGGTTTGCTCTACGCGAAATGGGCTTGAACGCCTACGAAATCGACGCTTACATAGTTCTGCTGGAAGGTGGGCAAATGACGGCTATGGAGATAAGCCAACAAGCCACGGTGCCCTATAGCAAAATGTACGAAGTCCTAAACTCACTCAAAGAGAAAGGCTGGATAAAGAGCAGTGAAAGCCGACCCTTCAAATACTACCCTGTCCCGCCCTTGGAAGCAACACGGTTTACAAAATTGAGGCTGGAAGATAAATACCTAAACTGGGAAAACACCGTAGCCGAAAACCTTCAACCCCTCTACGAAAAAAGAGAACTCGTCGAACGACCTGACATGCTAATTCTCCGGGGGCAACAAGCCGTTTTATCTAAACTTGAAGAGGTCCTCAAAAAAGCGTCCTTGGAAATTGTGATTGCGGCACCAGAATTCGCCAAACCAGTAATTGCCTTGGCTGAACCCTTGCTGGGCAGCGGCTTAAAGAAAACGGTGAGCGTTAAATTGATGGCGGCGGGGAAAAAGGAAGATTGGCTTTTCCTAAAAAAATACTCTGGTTTAAGCGAGCTTCGGATTCGTGACCATATGTTCGGCGGCGGAGTAATTGCTGACGGCAAAGAAGCTATGCTGTTCCTCGGCGAAGACAAACCAACCCTCGTCATATGGAGCAACCACGTGGGCTTAGTTGGGTTTGCTCGGGAATACTTCCAGTTTCTTTGGGACTCCTCAGCAACAGCTTAAAAAAATTGCTAAGACAGAAGCTTTTTGCGGCGTCTCAAAGGGACCATAGCAAAAACGGTACTCAAAGCTTGTCTTTTGCTGTCAATTGCGGGTTGAACTTGTGGTTGGCTGCTTTATATAAGGGGGCTATAGAAAAAAATCACAACTATACCTAGTTAACATAGAATCGGCAACACACTTACCATTAACTAAGAATTCCTAAAACAAAACAAAAAAGAAGAAAGGGAGAAATGTTAAGTTATGAGCTTCTTATTTTCCCATGATTTTTCTAGCGGCTATTTCTATGTCTTCCGCTTTGATGGTTTTTCTTCCAGCATGCATCGCAAAATCGAGTGCTTCTTTGGCGATTTTTACGCCGATTTCTTCTAGTGCCTTTGCGAGTTCTTTTGCTGCTGCTTCGCTTACTCTGTCAGCGCCTGCTTTTTTACATAATCTGTGCATGGGAGCTACAGCTATTTCTAATTCAGTCATATCGACATCTCCGTAGCTTCTTTTTCTCTTTAAGGCAATATTTAACCTTTGTTATCGCTTTTTTCCCTAAATCACCCTTAACCATAAAATTGCTTGCAATAAAGAAAATTATAAAACCTCCAAGCATGAATATAGCGCTGAGAAACAATGAAACTAATAGACGCACACATCCACCTCTCCGACACAGAATACCAAGGTCACATCGATGAATTGATAGCGGACGCAAAAAACGCAGGCGTAACCGCCTTAGTCACCAATTCAATGGATCTAAAAACCTGTTTAAACGACGTTAAACTAGCCGAAGAATACCCGAATCTTGTTTACCCAGCCTTAGGCATTCACCCATGGAACGTAAATGTCCTCAAGGAAAATGAACTCCAAGAAACCATAGACTACATCCAAAAACAAAAAGACACCGTTAAAGCAATCGGCGAAATAGGCTTAGACTACAAGTACGAAACCATTTGGGAAAAACAAACCATGGTCTTTGACAAAATGCTCCACCTCGCCGAAGCCCTTGAGCTGCCTGTAATCATACATTCCCGCGGAACAACCGACAAAATCGTCGAAATGCTCCCATCCTACCGCCTCAAACGCGTGTTGCTGCATTGGTTTAGCCACCCCATGAGCGCACTAGCCAAAGCGTTAGACAACGGCTACTTTATCACTGAAGGTCCACCAGTAACTTACTCTAACGGCATCCGCGAAGTCGTAGACAAAACACCGATAACGAACCTTTTAACAGAAACTGATGGTCCAGTCACCTACTGGAAACAACCCTTCAATGGGCAATTAACTAAGCCTTCATACATTCGCAATGTTGTTGGGGCAGTGGCTGAAATTAAAAAAATGCAGGCGGAAGAGGTTGCCGAGCAAATAATCAAGAACTTTGAGGCGTTCTTCAACATAAAAGTAAACTGACAATTCACTTTTTTCTCCACAGTTCACCTCGAAGCTTATCGGTTACCCAATTCTCAGCTTTAAGCCGTAAACTTAAATTAAGCCTATCATCTATTGAGAGTTGCTCCTACGCTTTTAAACGTCGGAGAAAACTAAAATCGGTAAATTCGGAGGAATACTAACTGGGAAAAGTAAAGACTGATCAGATTAAAAAGCTGGGCAAAGAACTAATGGCTCGCTTTCCAAGCAAATTCAACACTAGCTTTGACGATAACAAACGTGCAGTTGACGAGTTGACGAAAGGCTCCACAACACGAGTTAGAAACCAGACTGCAGGATACATAACACGCACTCTTTCATTAGCTCAAGCCAACTCAGCAGCTGAATCTGAAATGGACGAACAAGAAGAAATGGCAGAGTAGTTCTGGAACGAAACTCCATGATGGATGAGTATAGGAAAGGTTGGGCACTTCGGTACCTTCGTGAAGCCAAAGCTGAACTGGAAGCAGCACGAAAGATTCCCTATATGGCGCCAAGCTTAGTTGTTGAAGCCATCCGAAAAGCCAGAAACGCCATATACTACAGCCTAGGTGAACCTGCCTTTATCGAAATACTCATCCGTGAAGAAGTAACCAAAAACCCCGCCACCAACGATTCTGTTCTGCGTTTTCTAATCGAAATCGAAACCATCGTACAGCAACTCTCACAGTTGGAAGAGGTTAACGGTGACGCCATGATGAAACAGGCAGATTCAATCGTTGACATAGCCACTGACATCGTCGAAACCCTGACGCAGGAAAAACTCGAAAGTTTTAGTTAAAATTTTTAACAACCTTCTTATTCTATAGAGTGCGAGTGAAGAATAGGTGCCTTTAACTGTAAAATTCATCGGTGCACTGCGTCACCTTTCAGGAAAAACACAATTCAACGTCAGCTTCCAAGAGGGCATCTCCATAAAACAATTAGTCGACAAAATCAGCCAGAAGCTACCTGAGTTAAAACGCACATTCAGCGACCAAGAACTCAACGATTCAAGGTCAAACTCGCTCATACTTGTTAACGGCAGAGAAATCAGCGTTCTAAACGGCTATGAAACTAAACTAAACGATGGAGACGAAATCGTTTTTGTCCCAGTCGTTCATGGCGGTTGAACCCGATGATAACGTTGACCAGTGACTTTGGGCTAAAAGACCCTTACGTAGCCGAGATGAAAGGCGCAATCTTAACCATAAACCCAAACGCAACAATAGTCGACATAACCCATGGCGTAGAAAAATTCAACATTCGCATGGGTGCTTTCATGTTGGCTTCAGCAGCACCCTACTTTCCCAAGGGTACCGTGCATTTGGCAGTTGTGGATCCTGGTGTGGGCACGGAAAGGCACGCCATTTTAGTGCAGACTAAGAAGGGCTTTTTTGTTGGACCCGACAATGGTCTTTTGATTTTAGCTGCCCAAACTCAAGGAATTGAGCATACATACGAACTTACTAATCCAAAGTTTATGCTGCCCAAAGTTTCCAGCACCTTCCATGGCAGGGATGTTTTTGCGCCCGCAGCAGCACACTTGGATAAGAGTGCAAAGCCTTCCGAGTTTGGTCCAGAAATACACGATTTAGTCAAGCCCGAGTTTGCCAGCGTAAAACAAAGAAGCGACTCTTTAACCGGTGAAGTATTGCATGTAGACGGATTCGGAAACATCATCACAAACATTAGCGAGAAAGATTTAACTCAAAATCTGGCATTCAAGGTAAAATTAACAGATATTTCGCTAAATCTTGTTTTCGGCAAGACCTATGCGCAAGCCAAACCCCAAGAGCCCATAGCGCTGGTGGGCAGCCATGGCTTTTTGGAAATAGCATTAAACCAAGCTAGTGCAGCCGAAAAATTACATGCGAAAACTGGAGATAAAGTCGAAGTTACGCCTGCATAGAGGTAGCTTGCTTAATTTTTCATTTTTTCCACGACTTTCTCGATAACATCAACGGGGTTCTCTAATTCTGCAAGCTTCTCTTCCACATTAAATCTTTTGCCGAGATACTTCTTTGCACACCCAAGTACACGCTGCTCGGTTGTGATGAACAATGGAAAACCCTTCTGCGCCACGTATCTGTTCACATAGGTTTTTGCCATATCAGAAATCGCTATGCTGGGAACACCCTGCAATGCCGCTTCTCTGGCGATTGTGCCACCATAACTAATCACTAAATCAGCGTTCGCAACCAAACTCACTGAATCCTCAAATCCCGCTTTTGCCCCAAACGCTTTGCCCTCTTCATTGTACCTCTCGATTAAATGCACATTCCCCAATTCAGCAAGCTGCTCAGCCATGGATTTTGCATTGTCATGTTTTCCCTGAGCATAAGCAGCTTTGGCTTCTATCTGCCTAACAACTATCAAGGGCTTCTTTAAACCAGCGATTTTTGTAGGCTTAAAATTTTTAATCCAAGCAACCTCGTCAACGCCTTTGAAGGGCACAACGTTTTTGGTGCAGTATTGTTTTATGAAACTCTTGGGTAACGCTTCGGAAACTACAACGGTGTGTGCAAAGGGTATTGTTAGCCTATTGGTGGCTAAAGCATGAGGCGTGTCAGCGGTCAAAATTATGGGAATCCCTAAACCGAAAGCGGTCCTGCAAAGCTCAACTGATTGATGTGCGATGGCAATGTCTGGTCGGTTGTCTTTGAAGAGTTTTGAGAATTCTATTATGCGTTCAGCGCTCTCTTGGAGTCTTGAGGTAAGCGTGGATGGGTTGTATTTGCCGACGACGATGGGTTTTTCTCCGAGGATTTTGGCAAGCGGTATCGTGTCGGGGTGTTCTCTGGTTGTGAAAATAAATTCGTGCCCCGATTTTCTTAAACGCTTTCCAATAGCAACGCCATATCGGGTGTGCTTGCCGGTGCAGGCGTCATACCAGATTTTCATTTTTGCACCTTGCTTTTTGCTTTTATGAAAGCATCACGTTTGGCTTCGTATTCCTCTAAATTCATAATAAATTTTGCTGGCGCTCCAGCTACAACCGTTCTGGCCGCAACATCTTTGGCTACAACGCTTCCTCCACCAACCACGGCTTTTTCTCCTACCGTAACGTTGGGCAGGATGGTGACTCCTCCACCGATTGCAGCGCCATCTTTTATTTTGGGTGGTGTCAGCAGGGTGCTTTTGGGATATTTGTCGTTTAAAAGACTAGTGTTTGGGGCGATGAATACGTTGTCTCCTAGAATACAGCCGTTTGAGATGGTTACATGTGCTTGTATGTTGCAGTTTTTGCCTAAAGTAACGTTTTTGCCTATGTCAACGAAGCTTCCGATAAGAGAGCCATCGCCGATTTTTGTGTTGTCGCCTATTACAACGTAGTTCCAGATGGAAACGTCCTTGCCTATTTCCACGTTGTTTCCAGTTACGATGCCTGTTCCTTTCTTTGGATTCTGCATACCTTGTCCTTTCGAGCTCCAGATTTAAATAGTTTAACACTTTACTTGATTTTCCAATAGTGGAGGCAACCATTTGGCTCAAGAAAAAGTCCTGATTATCGGCTTAGGCGAGATTGGTCACACCCTTTTCGCGTTACTGAACGAGGCGAAAGAGAGTTTTGCTGTTTATGGTTTAGATTTGGACGAAGCAAAAATGGGTGCACTAAAGCAAAGCAGAGACAAGATTCCAAGAAAAATAGACACTCTGCATGTTTGTCTTCCCTGCGGCAGCCAAGAAAAGTTTGCTGAAGTTGTTGCTGGTTACGTTGAAGAGTTTAAGCCCAAACTAGCCATCATTAATAGTACTGTTCCTCCGGGAACCACACTCAAAGTTGCAGGGAAATGCAAGTGTTTGGTTGCCCATTCGCCAGCTCGTGGCGTCCACAAGAGCCCTGAGCACATGATTTGGGAGATGAAGCGGTGGACCAAATACGTTGGAGGCGCAAACGCGGTTGCTGGGAAAGCTGCTAAATTGCATTTTGAGAAGTTAGGTTTGAAGGTTAAGGTTCTAAAGAGCTGTCGTGAGACCGAACTGGCTAAACTCTTCGAAACCACGTATCGTGCATGGATGATTACGTGCTTCCAAGAGATGCATCGAATATCCAAAGCTTTCGACGCTGACTTTAACGAAACAGTTGACTTTCTCGAAGACACTCATCGTTTACGCTTTGATAGGCCAGTTATGTTTCCAGGCGTGATTGGAGGTCACTGTTTGATTCCCAACACGGAGTTGCTGCTGAAATCTTATGACTCGGAATTCCTGCGGTTGATTTTGGAGTCTAATGAGAAGCGCAAGGAAGAAATCAAAGACAAAACCGTGAAAGCGGAAGCTGAAAAGGTTGCGGCGAGAGCTGAAGCCTTAGAGAAAGAGCTGACAGGACAAAAGAATCAAAAAGAATGTGCATAGTCTCTTTAGGCGTGAAAAAACTATAGCCCCCCTTATATATAGATTCAATTGCAGGTGGAACCAGAAGTTCACTTGCAAAACTCGGTTTAGTCTACAGTTTTTCTGCTGCTAGCTCTTTTGCCCAGCCAGCGATAAATTCCACGTTGAGTTTAGTCAAGTACACAAATGTCTTTGCGCTCAAATTGATTAGGGCGGCAAACGGCGTAAAAATGAACCTTGCAACCACCCGTCTGGTCAGTTGAAACAGGCTAAAATGGCCATACCTCCGATAGGATATGCCGATGGTTACATAGTTTTTGGATGTGCCCAAGTGGGTTGCACCCAAGAAGGGCAAAACTTTCCAGATGTAGCCTGCTTTCTGTACATAACGTTTGAAGTACTGGTCTTCGCCGAAAAATAGTAGCGGCGGGCTATAGTCTTCCATAAGTTGACGTCGAATAATGATATTGTTAATGTGCGGGTTAGTGTCTATTTTGTTAAGTTTCACTATGGAGCCGACGACTCGCTCGTATGCTGCAACATGCTTGTTCTTGTGAACCGCAACCGTGCCAATAGCGCCAACCTTAGGCGTAATTGCCTTGGTGACCAGTTGGAGCCAATTGTCAGGCAGAAGCATGTCGTCATCCACCATCGCCACCCACTCAGTCTTAGCCTGCAAAACCCCATTTTTCCGTGCAACACTAAGCGGTTTTTCATGGGTGTTTATGATTTGCCCAGCACAAGGCATCCGTTTGAGAATCTGCATAAGCGTCGGGTTAGCTTCATCCCTTGAGGGAACCACAAAATCGACTTTCATGTCGCTGTCTGAGCAGGATGGCATAGGCATTTATGTTTTGTGTGGCAGATAAAAAGCTTCGCAAAGTGCAGCGATCTACCCTCTTAAACAAATTTTTGTTTTTCTAGTATTAGATGAAGACAGCGTCTTCCCTACTCATCATCTTCTTGGGGACTTTGCAGACGGTTGCTTTTTGGGTTCAGCAACTGGTTTAGATTGCAGGCTGGTTGTAAACGATTCCTCAAGCCGCCCCAGCAAAAACCATTGCGCAAACAAAAAAGCAGCAACTCCACAAACCCGCAAACAAGCCAAAAAATGTTCTACTCTCCAGCTACCCCAATCTCCTCCTAAAAACAGGACAGCCCAACACGCTATTCGAACGGTTTACAGCCAACCACAACCTACCTCTCTACGTTTCCAACATAGAACCACTAATAGGAACCAAACATGCCGCCGATCCCTACTCCATAGTAGGCAAGCGCATTAGCTAACCGAATATTTGGGATTTTTTGGGGACAACGGTTTAAGCGCTTTTCAGATTCTTCATTTAGTAAGAGGAACAGCCGAGGATTTTCTTGGCGTAAAGATATAGTAAATGTTTGGTGGCTCTCACCAATAACGCTATAGTTTGAACACAAATGTTATAATCACAACAAACCTAAATAGACTGAAACAATAGGTAATCTGTTTGCAGGCTCAGCCAAACATATCTAAGTTTGACCTTTATCGATTGAAAAAAGCCCTAAGAGATATGACGCTTCCTAGAATTTATGAACTTTCCAGAGAATTTCAAGTCAAAATACCCTTCGATGCAAGAGACGCTAATTCATCCATCGAAGAACTAATTAAAGCATTAAACCCAAGCCAACAACTTCAGTTGCTTAAAAGTTACGGTGATGCTGGCAAACGGTCAACATACCTATATTTTTGCAGAGAAAAGATCCCTTCACAATTCCAAATCTACACCAAAGCAAACGACCTTGTGTCAATTAAACATGCGTCTACGAAGCTGGAGAACTATCCCTACTACTACCAAGCAGAAAACGATAATGACAATGACGCGCTTAGACTTCGTTTCCATTACTTTCAGGATAGTATCATGATTGTAGATGAAAACAACATTGAACACGAATGGCACCCAAAATACTTTGGAGTGGCAATTTACCGCAAAGACAGCCATATTTTGGAGGTAAGGACAAAACACAAAAAAATGGCTGATAAAATAGCGACAAACACCCCTGTTCAATTAGGTTTAGCTCCTTTTCCATCAATTGATCTGATGGATGAGAAACTGGTAGAAGCCTTTGTTGACTGGGTTCGTTCCCTCAATAGTGCAAACATAGAGTTGTATAAAACAGAAGAAGTCGCAGGCTCTGTGCATATCACTGCTAGAAAAGGAATGGACTTAAAGACAACAGCTAAATTGACTAAAGAGCTTCAAGACGGACAGCTTCAAGGTGGTCACGTCACAATCGAGCATAGAGGAACACAAGTCAATTTTCGAATAAACTTCAGGGATTGCCATGTCACATACACGTTGTTCACAAATGAACCAGACATGACTAATGTGATCAAAGCAATCGAAAGAATAATGGAAGGTCATTATGACAAGCAATCAAAACTGCTCAAATTCCTCGGCAAACCGAATTAAAGCCGTTTTGCAGGAAAAAAAAGAAATTTACTTTCGAGAGTTGCGAAAGCAAGCAGCCGTTTCTACTGAAGAACTCGAAGACTTTCTTTTACCCCTGCTTGGAGAAGGTACAATTGACGCCAAACTGGAACTTCGCTGTCCAAATTGTGGAGCAGAATTAGGTACTTTTACAAAATACACAGACATTCCAACAGAGAATAATTGTGAAATGTGCGGAAATTCAAATCCTCTCTCCGATAACTATCTAGAGATATTCTTGGAGGTGAAGGGCGACTTTTTTCGAGAGTTTGGTGAGCCTCAGCCATTAACAAAAAACTACACAAACGAAGAATTGGCAACACTGCTCGAAAATGCCATCAAGGAAAAAAAGGAAGTGCCCAAGGGTAAGCTGTTTGAGGAGTTTTTCCGAAGCCTTGTGGAGAGAGAAGCCGAATTTGTATTAAAGAAACCACATGCTAG
>JAMDCS010000030.1 GCA_023488835.1 Candidatus Bathyarchaeota archaeon | reverse complement strand
TGTTTTCGCAAGTTCCATGGTGCGCTCATCGTTCATGTAAGTGGATACTTTGCTGCCAAATTTTTTGACCCGCGCATCGTTTATGCCTGCCTTTACCATTTTCACGTCAGTGACTATTTTTGCGCCTGCTTTAATCGCTGCCACACCTGCCTTTACAGCGTCGTCACTTATGACAAGAAGTTTAGCGAATTCAGGGTCAGCAGTAGTGTGAACAACCCGCTCGACAAGGGGCACCTTATCTTTGGGCAGTTTTGCCAAGTCGGCTCCGATGGCTTCACGGATAAGCATCATGCTTTTGTCAACGATTTTGCCTGCCTCAACAACAGAGTAAGCGTCGACAACTTCGCTGTCCTTCTTGACCTCTTGTCCCAGTGCTTTGAAAGCTTTTTCTTCAAGAATGTCTGCAATACGTTCATCGCTGCCTATCGGTTCGCCGTAAACTAATTCGATTCCAAGCGCTTTAAGGTGAGGCTGTTTCTCCTTTACTCCGATTAACTCTGGAATTTCCTGTGTGGTGTGGACGCCTGGAGCAAGGAAAGCGGGAACCAAAACAATCTTTGACACATCCTTCTTCGCCATGGAATCAATCGCTTCGGCGATGGTGGGGGTGTCCCGAATCATAAATGCAATTTCAACGGTCTGGAACTTGGAACGTTTACGGAGGATATCAGCCAGTTTTTCGAGGTTTTCTCGGTTATGGGGCAGTTTGCTTCCATGACCAATTAGAATTAAACCGACCTTATCCAAAGCAGCCTTCGCCAAGTTATTTTTTCTCCCTTTTCTCAAACAATTTAACCGCCATATCGATAACTTCTTTGTCATCTTTTTTGGCGGCTAAACGCAGATTCTCAACAATAGGAATAAACGTTTGCTTAAGCAAAATCGAAGTTAAATCTTCCAATATCCGTTTCTGTTTCTCGTCAACATTACCCAACATGTTTAGAGCTGTTGCAAGTTCTTTTTGCCTAACCTCTTCAGCTCGGGATAGCAGCGATGAGACGATATGGCGAACTGAAAAGCTTTTCATGTCAGCATCAAGGATAACAAGTTCCTTTTCTAGGATTTTTACTGCTTTCTCAATGTTTTTTTCGCGTTCCTGCTTATTTTTCTCAGCAATCAACTGCAAGTCGTCGATGTTGTAGAGTTTTGTTGCTGCCACTTCCTGCACCGATTTCTCAACGTTGCGAGGGTTAGAAATATCAATAATTATTAGGTCACTCTTGTTTGCCCGTTGACTCATCAGTCGGGATACGATTTCTTTGGTTAACAGGTAATGCGGCGCTGCAGTAGAGCAGATCACTACATCAGCGTCAACGAGGACTTCCTCAAATTGATTAAACTTCACCGCTTGCCCAGAGAGGTCTTCAGCGAGTTTTACTGCTCGAGCATATGTTCTGTTGGCGATAAATATTGGGCTTAGGCATCGTCGAGCTAAGGCTTTTGCGACTAGGGTTCCTATTTCGCCAGCGCCCATGACAAGGATCTTCTTGTCCTCCAAGTTACCCAGCAAAGTCACGGCGAGTTCAACGGCTGCCGAACCGATTGAAACGGCGCCTTTGTTGATGCCTGTCTCGTTGCGGACGCGCCTGCCCACAATCATGGCGCGGTTAAACAGGTGTTTTAGGATTGGCCCGATTGTTTTGGCGTTGTCAGCTTCCAAGTAGGCGTCCCAGACTTGGTTTAGCACCTGGTCTTCGCCTATAACCATGGATTCTAAGCCTGAAGTTACCCTGAGCAGGTGGTTGAAGGCATCGTTGTCTATGGACGTCTCCACGGCTTTGTAGGCTTCCTCAAAGTTGGATTGGGCTCTTTTTGCCAAATAATCCTTAGCTAACTCAACTGTCTTTTTAACCGCTTCAGTTACAATAAAGAGTTCAATGCGGTTGCAAGTTTGAAGAATTAGGCATTCTTCCACATTTTCAAGAGCGCGTATCTCGGCAAGCGCTTTGTCCTTCTCCTTGAACGCTACAGCCTCCATCAAAGGCACATGGGCTGTTTTATGCGTTATTCTAACGTTGATAACGTGGTCTGTCTTCGCCGAGGAAAG
This sequence comes from Candidatus Bathyarchaeota archaeon, assembly GCA_023488835.1. Next base: position 9,775 of record JAMDCS010000030.1, on the reverse strand, counting down.
CATGGATGGATAAACCATGCGGCTTAAATATAAGGTTTACCGTAATACCCCGTCGGGGCTCTTTGGGGATGAAATTGCATCACAGAATCGGTTTAGTTTACCTTCCAGGGGCTCTGCCATGCTTTGAAGACTTCGGAAACCTGCCAACCGACCTAGTTTGCTCCGACGCACTCGTAGACGGCAAGCCAGCCTCTGAAGTTTTAGACATGTTAATCATTCCAGGAGGCAGCTTAGTTGAATCCCAAAGCGTCAACGACAAAGTCACCCGTGAAATAATCAAGATGGCTGAGAGCGGCAAGTTTGTGCTCGGCGTCTGCTCAGGTTTTCAGGTGCTTGCGAAAGAAACCGATGTTGGACGCTTATCGACGATTCCCATTACCCGCGAAGGGTTGGGTTTGCTGGATGCAGAATTCAAGCCACTGGTGTGCACTGACCGCGTAAAAGCCACTGTGGTTGACAAAAGCTTCATCACCCAAGAAGTCGGCAAAGAAGTTTCAGGCTTCCATTGCCACACCTACGGCAAAATCGTGCTCCACCAAGACGCCAAACCCATAATCATAACCCACGCCAACCGCGTCAACTACAAAAAAGACCCCCAAGACTTGATTTCAGGCGTAGCCAACAAGGAGGGCAACGTAGTCGGCGTATTCATACACTCACTCCTAGACCATAACCCGACCATCCTTGAGAGCATCACCAAATCGCTCGACATAAATGCGGTTGAACTGGATTTGATAAGGCAGGCAAACGGGAAGCTGCTGGAGCAAATCAAGGGCGAAATCGGAATTTCAACCAACGTACGCCAAGGTGTAATCAACCAGTCTACAACGCGTTTGCTGATGGTGACAGCCACGGGGAGTGGTTCAGGGAAAACCTTCATCGTAACAGGCATCGCTGGAGCCCTAAAAAAGAAAGGTTACCAGGTTGGCGTAATAAAAGTGGGCGGAGACATACGCGACGCTGTTCCAACACTCTACCTCATCAAAGAACCCATCAAAGATTACTCTTCGATTAAGATTGGGGAAAGCGGCTGGACCCCCCTACAACAAGCCGTGGAAGAGGCATCCAAAAAATACAATTTCCTACTCGTCGAGGGTGCCATGAGCGCATTCACGGGACTCTTGAATGAAAATTATAAACGCCCAATGTCAACTGCGGAAGTTGCAGCCGCGTTAGGCGCATCCACCATCGTCGTCGTAGGCTGCGACAAGGAAGGCATAGAAGGCGCCCTAATCAACACACTAAACTACGTCAACATCCTCAAAAGCCTCGGAGTAAACACCACAGGTGTCATTCTAAACAAACTTCGCGTAAGCTACATAACTGACGAAATACGGCAAACCATGAAAGGGGCGTTCCAGAATGCGGGGATTGAGTTGTTGGGGATGGTGCCGAGGTTGGATTTGGAGGGCAGGGGTATGATTCCCGAGATAGAAATAAGATATGAAGATTTTGGTGCTCAAGCCATTGACGCTGCGGAGAAGTATATTGATTTGGATTTGTTGGCGAAAGTTGCCTCAGCACCCAAGCAAGTTAACGTTGATTATGCGGCGTTTATGGAAAAGTTCAAAAAACTACTCACCAACTATAGCCTTAACACTTTCGAAGGTGGCAAACCAAAAAGTTGCTCATAGACCTTAAACTCGGCGGAAAAACTGTTATTGTAGTAGGCGGAGGCTCGGAGGCTTACCGCAAAATACAGAGCTTCCTTGATTCTGGCGCTACGATCTGGGTGATCAGCAAAAAGTTTTCAAGCGGCATCCAGAAGCTAAATGAAGAAAAAAAAGTCATTTTGCTAAAAACAGAAATTAAAGACTGCACATCGTTTGTTGACTGCCTTAATCCTAAGCCAGACGTGCTCTTGGCTGTAACCAACGACAGCAAACTAAACTCAAAGTTGGTTCAGGCGGCAAAAGCGTGGGGTTGCATGGTTTACTCTGTTGATAACCCAGTTCTTAGCGATTTCATTTTGCCTGCAGTGGCGCGTATTGGGGATGTTAAGGTTGCGGTTTCCACTGGCGGCAAGAGCCCAGCTATGGCGCATGTGCTTAGGGAAAGAATAGAAAAGATGGTTACGCCTGAGGATTTGCTTGCGATAGAACTGCAAGCCAACATGCGAAGTATCCTAAAAGAGAAGGTTTCTGACTCGAAAACCCGAAGCAAACTGTTATACGAGATACTTAATAACAATAACATCAAAGAGGCTCTGAGCAAAAGTAAGCTAAAAGAGGCTCAAGAATTAGCCATGAAACTCATAGAAAAAAGGGAGAAATGACAAGTGAGCTTTCCAACTGTTAGAATGAGAAGATTGCGCCGAACCGCGGCGTTGCGGGAAATGCTAAACCAAGTGAATCTGCAACCCAGCAACCTAATCTGCCCTATCTTCGTTGAGGAAGGCATCAAAAAACCAGTTGCCATCGAATCCATGCCAGGCTATAGCAGATTGCCAATTGCGAAAGTTGTCGATGAGGGCAAACAGGTGCTTGCACAAGGCGTCAAAAGCGTGCTCCTTTTCGGCATCCCAGCAAAAAAAGACGAAGCAGGAACCAGCGCATTCGCAAAAGATGGCGTAGTGCAGAAGGCAATCCGTGAACTTAAGAAAGCGTTCGGGGAAGAACTTGTCATCGTCGGCGATGTTTGCCTATGTGAATACATGAGCCATGGTCACTGTGGGATAATCAAAGGCAGCGAAGTTCAAAACGACCAGACCCTTGAGGTTCTTGGCAAGGTTGCGGTCAGCTATGCCGAAGCTGGCGTGGATATTGTTGCGCCTTCAGCTATGATGGATGGGCAAGTCGGCGCTATCCGCGAGGCTTTGGATGATGCTGGTTTTGAGCAGGTTCCGATTATGGCTTATTCGGCAAAGTACGCGTCTGGCTTTTATGGTCCCTTTAGGGAGGCGGCGGAATCGACGCCCAAGTTTGGGAACCGCCGAAGCTACCAGATGAGTCAAGGTAGCCAACAGGAAGCAATGCGCGAAATAGAGCTGGACATCGCCGAGGGCGCAGACATGATAATGGTAAAACCAGCCCTGGCTTACTTAGACGTCGTTGCTCTTGCGAAGGCAAACTTTAACGTGCCCATCGTCGCTTACAACGTCAGCGGCGAATACAGCATGGTTAAAGCAGCAGCCCAAAACGGCTGGATAGACGAAAAAACCGTAACCCGCGAAATCATAACAGGCATCAAACGCGCAGGGGCTGATTTAATCATAACCTACCACGCAAAAGACGCGAAATCATGGTTGAACCAACCTTGAAAGAAAGCAAATCGAAAACGCTCTTTGAGCGGGCAAAAAAAATCCTCCCAGGCGGCGTGAACAGCCCCGTTCGAGCCTTCGAACCCTACCCCTTCTTTGTGGAATGCGCTCAAGGTTCGAAAATGTATGATGCCGACGGCAAAGCATACGTTGACTATTGTATGGCTTATGGCGCGTTGCTTTTGGGGCATGCTAACGCAGAAATCCTTGATGCTGTAAAAGTGCAGTTGGCGAGAGGCACGCTTTATGGTGCCCCAACCGAGCGCGAAGTCGAATTCGCCGAATTAATCCAGAAGGCTTCGCCCTGCATGGAAATGATGCGGCTTGTAAACTCGGGTACCGAAGCTACGATGCATGCTATCCGAGCTGCAAGAGGCTACACCAACCGAAAAAAAATCATCAAATTTGAAGGCTGCTTCCACGGCTCCCACGACAGCGTTCTTGTGAAGGCTGGGTCAGGCGCAGCAACTTTTGGAGCGCCAAATTCTCTGGGGGTTCCAGAGGAGACAACACAAAATACGATTGTTTTGCCCTACAATGACGTAGAAGCAACAGAAGCCGCATTTAAAGCGCAGGGCAACGAAATTGCCGCGGTCATCGTTGAACCTGTCTTAGCCAATGTCGGCTTAATCCTGCCAAAAAAAGATTATTTGAATTACCTAAGAAAAGTAACCAGCGAATATGGCGCGGTTTTGATTTTTGACGAAATCATCACAGGCTTCCGCTTAGCACTCGGCGGCTCCCAAGAATTCTTCAACATCAAGCCTGACATGGCGACGCTGGGCAAGGTGCTTGGCGGCGGCTTCCCACTGGCAGCGTTTGGCGGCAAAAAAGAAATCATGCAGAACATCTCGCCCGTCGGCAAGGTGTATCAGGCTGGAACGTTCAGTGGTAACCCAGTTTCGGCAACGGCAGGCTTCACAATTCTTAGCATTCTGCATCAAAAAAAGAGCCAAATTTACCCCAAACTCGAAAGGAACTGCGTGGAACTCAAAAAAGCCCTCTCAGACTTAGCCGCATCATATAAGGTGCCCGCGCAAGTCTACAACATCGCCTCCCTCTACCAAATCTTCTTCACCAACAAGGCAGTCACCGATTACGCCTGCGCCAAACACTCCGACGCAGCAATGTTCACTGCGTACTTCCAAGAGTTGCTTAAGCAGGGTGTGTTTATTCCGCCATCCCAGTTTGAAACCTGCTTTGTTTCGACCGCTCACACCGAGGACGATTTGAAATTTACAATAAATGCTTTCGACAAAGCTCTTTCGGCAGCGGCAAAAACGAGGAAGTTCCAATGATTCTAACTGTTGGCACCCGAGGAAGCAAACTAGCACTTGCCCAAACAAACCGCACACTTCAGCAAATCAAACAAAAAAACCCCAACGTAGAGTTCAAGCTCAAAGTAATCAAAACCATAGGCGACAAAGAACACGGCAAACCCCTCTTCGCCATCGACTGTAAAGGGATTTTTGAGAAGGAAATCGACCAGCAAGTAGTCAGCGGCGAAGTGGACTTTGCGGTTCACAGCCTAAAAGACGTGCCCATTGTTGAGCAGCAGACTGGCACGGTTCTGGCAGCGATTCCTAAACGGGATTCGCAGTGTGATGTGTTTATTTCCAAAAATAAAGTCGCTCTTAATGCCCTGCCGAAAGGTGCGGTCGTTGGAACAGGCAGCTTGCGAAGGCTTGCCGAAATCAAATTTATCCGCCCCGATTTGGATGTTGAACCCCTCAGGGGCAACGTTGACACAAGAATCGGCAAAGTCCGAAAAGGCGAATTAGAGGGAATAGTGATTGCTGAGGCTGGCTTGGAAAGAATGGATATAACGAGCGAAATCACCGAACGTCTGCCGCTCGACCAATTCCCATCCGCTGCTGGGCAAGGCGCCATAGCAATCGTTGCAAAAGAAGGCAACAACGACGTCATTGATGTTTTGCGGTCAGTAGAAGACAAGGCCACACGTGCCGAAATAACTGCTGAACGAAGCTTAGTGCTCAAGTTGGAAGGCGGCTGCCGCGTCCCCATAGGCGCGGTGGGGCAAGCAAATGGCAACAACCTGTCACTATTCGGCTGCATCTTCTCGCTCACAGAACAAAAGAAAATCAGCGCATCCGCAAAAGGAACCTTAGCCCAAGCCGAAGAGTTAGGCAGCAAAGTGGGCGAAGACCTAATCAAGCAGGGTGCCAAAGAGTTTGAAAAGGAGTGGCGAGAAAAGTATGGCGTATGGTAAAGTTTACCTTGTCGGCGCTGGACCCGGCGACCCCCAGCTGCTTACTATCAAGGCTGTTAAGGTGCTAAAAGAAGCAGACGTGGTAATCTACGATAGGCTTGTTGGAGAAGAAATCCTTTGCTTAGCACCTGAGAGCGCTGAGATGATCTACGTTGGCAAACGCACAGGCAAACATGAGGTCCCCCAAGACAAGATAACAGAATTGATAATTGAGAAAGCCCAAGGTGGCGGCAAAATTGTGCGCCTCAAGGGCGGCGACCCCTTCATCTTCGGAAGAGGCGGCGAAGAAGCCGAAGCCCTAGTTGAAAAAGGCATAGAGTTTGAAGTTGTGCCAGGGGTTAGTTCGGCGGTTGTTGCTCCTGCGTACGCTGGAATCCCTTTGACCCATCGGGATTATGCGGCTTCAGTTGCCATCATTACTGGTCACCGTGCGGGCGATGCTGAGAAAGTGATTGATTGGGTAAAAATAGCCAACGCCGTCGACACCATGGTTATCCTCATGGGCGTAGAATCCCTTGATGGAATAGTTGGTAAACTGCTGGATGGCGGAATAAGCGCAGACAAGCCAGTCGCTATGGTGGAGTCTGGAACTTATCCCAAACAGCGGACCCTAATCGCCACGTTAGGCACAATCATCAAGGAGTCTGAAGCTAAACAGATCAAGCCACCTTCCGTCATAGTCATCGGCGAAGTAGCAAACTTAGGTAGGAAACTGGCATGGTTCAAAAAGCCCCTGGCCTAAACGGCAAAACCGTCGCCATCACGCGCCCTGCTGGTCAAGCGGAAGAAGCAGGCAAATTAATCACCGAGAAAGGCGGTGTCCCATATTATATTCCAGCCATCGAAATCAAGGGCTTAAGCAATTTTGCACCAGTAAAAAAATTCATCACTGAACTGCAAAAGGGACAGGTTGATTACGTCATTCTGATGAGCACTAACGGTGTTAAGTACCTTTTTGAAGCTGCAGATACCCTAAAACAAACTGAACAGTTACAGGAAAGATTAGGTAAAGCGTTTGTTATCGCTGTTGGTCCCCGAACCGCCGAGGCTCTGCAAGAACGGCATATAAGGGTGGATTTGGTTCCGACCAAGTACAGTTCTGAGGGATTAATCGAGAGTTTTCAAGGAAGAGAGGTCAAGGGTAAACGTATCCGTATCCCAAGAACAAGCAACGCCACACCAACCTTAACCGAGAAGCTCAAAGAAATGGGCGCCGACGTGGAGGAAATTTACGTTTATGAGTCGGGTTTGCCAGTGGATGAGAAACTGAAAGAAAAATTCTATCAAGACTTAGTCAGCGGAAAGATTGATGCGGTAGTTTTCGGAAGCGGGTTGAGCGCCAAGAATATCTTCAAGATGCTCTCCGAAAAAGCACCCATGGAAAAACTCCGTAAAGTAATAAAAGAAAAAGTAACCACTGTTGCCATCGGACCCACGACCGCCGAAGCTTTAAGGGAAATGGATGTAAAAGTTGACGTTGTGCCAGAGGACTACCTGTTTGAAAATGCACTTGCCGCATTAGCGGAATATTGGAACGCCGACTAAACCGACTTCCGTGTTGTTGTATTAGCACAGTCACTTACGTTTAAGATACACAACAAATTACCAGTAAGTAGATTAAATCTGTTTTACGTGCGTTTTGAATTTTTTAGGAGGTGGATTTATGGAAACAACAGACAAAAGTGGTAAAGTAAAGTTTACTTTTGAAATGGAGCTAAACCATCCTATAATGGAACTGATTAGGCAAGACATTGATATGATGATGGATTTAGCGGCTCAGGGCGCGGACATTTGGAGAAAGAATATGGGCGAGAGAAGAAAGCAAGGTGGCATGGGCATGATGATGCACCATGGCCAAGAATAAACACTTAACCGCTAAAGAAAATCCGGGCTAAACGGTGGTTCATCAGCTACAGAAGCAACAACTTGCTCCGCAAACTGCTCTTGGTCTTCTTCGCCAGTGACAGCAATCCAGCATGCGCCTTCTGCACCGCAAACGCCGCCAGCAGCGATTAACTCCACATCAGCAGCTGTTAAAGCCCTCAACGCGTCCAATTCAGTGAACACTTCTCCGGGAACAGGCAGCAAACGGTATCCACCTGCCCCAGGCGCATTTAGCTTTGCAGATAGGGCGTTTAAATCGCCGTTTACACGTTTCTCCAGACCAACGGGCAAAATAAGTCTCACGCGGCGACCCACAATAGCGGGCAAAGCCAAACCTATGGTTCCAGCTTTAGGATGACCAATCAAAATAGCTGCTTGCTTATGAGTTAAATCCACAGCGTTTGCGCCCTTCAATATAACATCGCCTTCCTTGAGGCTGTCAATTACGTCAGCGATTGTTTTTCCTTTTTGCCAGATACCTTTAGTTATTATGACATCGCCTGAAAACTTGCTCTCGTCAGATAGCCTTCCTTCGGCGGTTACTGTTTTGGTGGGAGGCATGGTTATGCCGCGGAAGAAGTGTTTTCTTGAGAAATCGTATGCGATTTTGTGGGTTTTCAGGATTTCTTCAGCTACATAACCGTTGGTTGTTCCAGCGACAATAACTAGAGTCCCGTTTTTTAATGCTTTAATTATGGCTGGGTGATTTGCTATGGTTCTGGCTATTAACCGTTTACCTGCCGAGGGTGTGATGAGAAACTGTTTCATTTAGCATCCTTCTCCCGCTTCATTAATCGTTAAGGGCAATAAAAGTTTTAACCCCCAGTTTATCCGCTTTAAGAAAATACAAGGTATCTCAATGTTGAATAGAACAGCTTTAAAAGCAAGCACGCCTATGAATGGGAGGTTTAACGGTGAGTATTTTGGCTCAAAAAGTTCATGGAAGAATAACTAATTACCGCACTGGAATTAGAGAACAAACATCAAACGAGTGCCTAATTGAATTTGAAAATGTCACTTCTGCATCCCTAGCAAGCAAACTAGTAGGGAAAAAGGTTACTTGGAAAAACGGAACCGCCAAACTTATTGGAAAAATCAGGGGTCCACACGGCAAGAACGGCATGGTTAGAGTAAGGTTTGTTCGTGGAGTTCCTGGCCAAGCAATCGGTTCAATTGTTGAACTGACCAGCTAAATATTTTTATTTTTTTAAAATAATTAAAATTTTAATAAAAAACCTGTTTTTATAATTCGCCTACATCGGGGCCTTCGTAGACGTATTCGATTATTTCGGTTTTTCCATCATTAACTATAACTTGATAGTCAGCTTCGCAAATTGGGCAAGCAACTATTTCGCCGTCTTTGAGACCATCCCGCTTGAAGGTGTTTCCGCATTCGGTGCATTTTAGAATAATGATTTTGCCCTCCTACTCCATTTTGAGATAGTTGTGGCTTCGGAGCCAATCGGATTGGTTTTTGCGGTAACGCCAGAAAATGTCGCCTCTAGTGTCGGATTGGAAATCCCATGGTGACACCAAAACAATGTCGCCTTCTCTTATCCAAACTCGTCTTTTTAGTTTGCCGCGAACTCTGCATAATCGTTCTTTGCCATCTTGGCATTTAACCGTAATTCTTTCGGCACCAAGCATCTTAACCGCCACGCCTAATACGTCGTTTGAGGAAGGTAAGACCATGCTGTCGAGGCTGCCCTCGTTTGTTATTTTTCTTTTACCCATTTTTTCACCCATTTGGCTTATGCCAATTTATTAATCAGAATAGTTTTGAGAAAAAGCGTATAAGCGGTCTAACTCTTCCTCTAAAGAATTCTAACCTTACATCACTAAGGAATGCAGCGAGTATATTAGCGTAACTTACTTTGTAAGCTTTTTTTCCATAGTTTTAACATATTTTTGGATTAGGATTTTTTTAATGTCTTAATTTTTAAAAATCGGCTCGGAATTTAATCTATTTTTCAAAAAACGCTTTTTTCATCCATTACTTTATAAGTGTGCAGTTACACTCATGGGTGAAGAGTTTCTTTTATCCTCTTGGATAAACTGATTGAATAACGGATTCTTTTCAAAAATAAAATAGAGGTAAATTACTTTGTGTATGTTAAGAGCAGGTTTAGTTAAAAATTGCCGCAGATGCAAGTCATCCATCAGGCTAAATTGCGTCCTAAGAAAGAAAACTGGAAAGAAGAATTTCACCGATAACAAGAAGCGAACAGGATCAGAACAAAAATCCTAAGCGCTCCCTAATAAAACACGAGTTTTTTTGCTCGTTCCTTAAATTTTATTTATTAAAATTTTGAAATTTCTGTAAGTAAATTATGGATTTAACGGCATCCCGAGTGTGGGAACCTCAAGTTTTTAGAAATAATTAAAAATAAAAAAGAAAATAG